>NZ_JBGDTY010000005.1:0-244955 GCF_046552515.1 Salmonella sp. SAL00653 | reverse complement strand
GGGGCGTTTGAACTCAGTCATCATTACGTTCTCCGGATTTAAGTCTGGAACGTGTCAACGCTATTCAGGACGGGTCATGTAAAGTAAAAAGGCCGCAAGGCCTTTTATTTTGGCATTTCGCATTGCCATAATATTCATATCGTAAATTACTCATTCCTGCTTTTAGCGATAAGTCCCCTGTTTACAGGCGATTTTTTACTGTGTCGGCGGCGTCGCTCAATAGCGATTCATCACTGTCAGAAATTAAACTGTCGCCGATTCCCGACACTTGTAAGTTACTAAAAGTAAATAAGAAAATGCCTCTTGTTTCACCTCATTTTTAGGCGTACATTAGCGCCGTCTGGAGCGATGACGCGCAGAATTCTGAGGTGATGCAGGCGGTCGAAACACGAATAATTCTCAATTTCGTATTGTCCGGCATCAACTCTCTATAATCAGGTAAGTGTAAGTTCATTTAGGCGTACGACAGGTACGCGGAGAGATGAAACGTGAAATATTTCTTTATGGGCATTTCATTTATGGTCATCGTTTGGGCCGGTACTTTCGCCCTGATGATTTAAAAGTACAATGCAAAGAAAAACAGGAGCCATGGGGCTCCTGTTTGCTTTTCTACTCCGTGCTCGCCTCAACGGGTTTTGGATGTGACGGCAGCACGCCATCGGCGCGGAACATCGCTTTAATCCCTCTGACGGCCTGGCGAATGCGGTCGCGATTCTCTATTAATGCAAAGCGTACATGGGTGTCGCCATAATCACCAAAGCCTATCCCTGGAGAAACGCAAACCTTCGCCTCATTCAGCAGCTTCTTGGCAAACTCAAGCGATCCCATCGCCGCATATTGCTCCGGGATTTTCGCCCAGACGTACATTGAGGCTTTCGGCATTTCAACCATCCAGCCCGCCTCATGCAACCCCTTCACCAGCACATCGCGACGACGTTTATACTGCTCGGCAATATCGCGCACGCACTGCTGATCACCTTCCAGAGCGGCGATAGCCGCCACCTGAAGCGGGGTAAAGGTGCCATAATCGTGATAACTTTTAATGCGCGCCAGCGCGCTGACCAGGGTTTTATTACCCACCATAAACCCAATACGCCAGCCCGCCATATTATAGCTTTTCGACAGCGTGAAAAATTCAACCGCCACGTCGCGCGCGCCGGGCACCTGCATAATGGATGGCGCTTTCCAGCCGTCGTACACGATATCGGCATACGCCAGATCGTGCACCACCAGCACATCATAACGTTTAGCCAGAGCGACCACTTTTTCAAAAAATTCCAGTTCGACGCACTGGGCCGTAGGGTTAGACGGAAAACCCAAAATCATCATTTTCGGTTTCGGATAACTTTCGCGAATAGCGCGCTCCAGCTCGTTGAAGAAATCCACTCCCTCTACCAATGGAACCGAACGCACCTGCGCCCCGGCGATAACGGCGCCATAGATATGAATCGGGTAACTGGGGTTCGGCACCAGTACCGTATCGCCATGATCCAGCGTCGCCAGCATTAAATGCGCCAGTCCCTCTTTGGAACCGATGGTCACAATCGCTTCGGTTTCCGGATCGATATCGACATCATAACGTTCCTGATACCAGTGAGAAATCGCGCGGCGTAAACGCGGTATGCCGCGGGACGTGGAATAACCGTGCGTATCCGGACGCTGCGCGACGGTGCAAAGTTTTTCGACAATGTGGGGAGGGGTTGCGCCATCAGGATTACCCATACTGAAATCAATAATATCTTCACCGCGCCGACGCGCAGCCATTTTGAGTTCAGCGGTGATGTTAAAAACATAGGGCGGAAGGCGATCGATACGCGTAAAGCGACGTTCAGGGCGGAAGTCAGCCATAATATCCTCAGATTAACGTTAGCGCCCGGACCGTCCGAGCGACGCTGCCACGATGGTGGCTCCTTTAGAAAATAGCCTGAAAATTTTCTTCCTGTCGAGAGGCTAATGAAAATATTTTTTAGCGACGAAAAAAGAGGAACAAGCGTAAAAATTTACCTTTTAAGCATGTCAGTTATAGCATCAAACAAATCATATTATTAACAAATTGATATCATTGAATTTACGTAACGTAGCGCAGCCGACGATAATTTCCTGTCAATAAACCTTATCTCAAATAATCCCCTTTTGATTTTGTGGTTTTTCCTCTTTAACCAAAATCCTTACTAATGATAATGGTATTCGATCATGTCATATTGCGGTATTTTTCAGGGACATTTCCCCGAAAATGAGGATCCTTTCCAGCAAGATGCCGCGATGAAACCGTAAATAAGGCAGCGAACCGGATACGTATAGTAAAATAAATCCCTGTTTTCGCCTGACTAACCGCCATGACGTGATGACTCAACGCGCTGGTGTTTGACCTTTCGCTCAGCAAGAGTAAAGTGAAATAATTCAGACAGTTGAAGCATTCATGCACAGGAAAGGCAATGAAAAAAACCGCGTGAGGCACGCGGTTTGAGACTGACAAGAGAATGTTTAATTGCCTGATGACGCTGCGCTCATCAGGCCTACAGATGACACACTTTTGTAGGCCGGATAAGGCGTTTATGCCACCATCTGGCTTATAGAATATGACCTAATGTCTGGCGCAGATGCGCGCCGGAGCCTAACAAGCCGGGGTTATCATGGACAATCAGATAGACCGGAATACCGTGTACATAATCTTTAAAGCGGCCTTTATCTTCAAAGCCCCCACGGAAGCCAGACGCTTTAAAAAATTCCAGGAAGCGCGGGACAATACCGCCAGCGATATAAACGCCGCCAAATGTCCCCATGGTTAACGCCAGATCGCCGCCAAATCGCCCCATGATGACGCAAAAGAGCGACAACGCGCGGCGACAATCGATACAGTTATCCGCCAGGGCGCGTTCGGTAATATCTTTCGGGCGCAGATTCTCCGGCAAACGGTTGTCGGACTTAACAATCGCCCGGTAAAGATTCACCAGCCCCGGGCCAGACAGCACGCGCTCGGCGGAAACGTGGCCAATTTCGGCGCGCAATATTTCCAGAATCATAGCTTCTTCTTCGCTATTAGGCGCAAAATCGACATGCCCGCCTTCGCCCGGAAGGCTAATCCAACGCTTATCCACATGCACCAGATGCGCCACGCCCAAGCCGGTTCCCGCGCCATACACCGCAATAGGTTTGCCGTCTACCGGTTCGCCGCCGCCGAACTGAATTAAATGCTCTTTTTTCAGCATCGGGATCGCCATCGACACGGCGGTGAAATCGTTGATGATTTCCAGATGGCTAAAGCCGAGATTTTTTTTCATTTCCGCAATAGAAAAAGCCCAGGTATGGTTAGTCATCGCTACCCAGTCACCGGTAATCGGGCAGGCTATGGCGATACAACCATCTTCCACGCTGACGCTATGCTCATCGAGATAAACGCGCACCACGGCCTCAAGACTGGGATAATCCAGGCCGGAATACGTTTTGGCCTGCGAGATTTCTCCACTGGCGATATCACACAGGGCAAGACGCGCATTCGTGCCGCCTACATCTCCTACTAAAGCATACTTTGTCATTCTTCTACTGCTCCGCTAAAGTCAAAATAAGTCTTTGTCACACTGTAAATTCATGGGGGCATAACAACAACGGCCATCAGGCTGACTGCCTATAAATATAGATCTTCATCACAGAATTACTTTCTTGTTTCAGCACCAATTGCAGCAATGCCGTCGGGCAGGCTGTGCAAAATAGGTATACGACCCCGTGTAAGGAAGAGATTATGTTCCACCCGCGTGCCCGAACGATGCTGCTGCTGTCGCTCCCCGCGCTGATTATTGGCGTAGCGTCAAGCCTGGTTTTAATCGCTGCGATGAAAGTCGCGTCGGTTTTTCAGCAATTTCTTTGGCAACGACTGCCCACCAGCATCGGCATCGCTTATGATTCGCCGTTCTGGATAGTGGGTATGCTCACGCTAACCGGGGTCGTGGTGGGTTTGATTATCCGTTACAGTCCCGGACACGCTGGCCCCGATCCGGCCATCGAACCGTTAATCAGTATGCCGGTCTCGCCATCTGCGCTACCCGGGCTGCTTCTCGCCTTAATCATCGGCCTTGCTGGTGGGGTAAGTTTGGGGCCAGAGCATCCGATAATGACAATAAATATCGCGCTGGCGGCGGCTTTCGGCTCCCGCCTGTTTCCGCGTATCACGGCGTTAGACTGGACGATTCTGGCCTCAGCGGGCACCATCGGCGCGCTGTTCGGCACGCCCGTCGCCGCAGCGCTGATTTTTTCGCAAACACTTAGCGGCTCTAACGATATTCCCATGTGGGATCGCCTGTTTGCGCCGTTAATGGCGGCAGCGGCGGGGTCACTCACCACCAGTCTGTTCTTTCATCCGCATTTTTCGTTACCCATCGCCCATTACACGCAGATGCGGCTGGTGGACATTGCCAGCGGAGCGATCGTCGCGGCGATCGCCATTGCCGCCGGGATGGTCGCCGTCTGGTGCCTTCCGCGTCTGCATGAGTTGTTGCATCGCCTGAAAAATCCGGTCCTGATTCTCGGCATTGGCGGTTTTATACTGGGTATTCTGGGCGTCATTGGCGGGCCGCTTACCCTGTTTAAAGGCCTGGACGAAATGCAACAAATGGCGTTTAGCCAGACGTTGGGCGCGGGAGATTATTTTACCTTAGCCGTCGTCAAACTCGCCGCGCTGGTCATCGCGGCGGCGAGCGGCTTTCGCGGCGGGCGCATTTTTCCGGCTGTGTTTATCGGCGCGGCGCTGGGGCTCATGCTCCATGCCCATGTTGAGGCCGTACCCGCGGCGATTACCGTCTCCTGCGCGATTCTTGGCTTAGTGCTGGTAGTGACGCGCGACGGCTGGCTCAGTCTGTTTATGGCGGCAGTCGTCGTACCGGATACCAATCTGCTGCCGCTGCTCTGCATTGTGATGCTCCCCGCCTGGCTATTGCTGGCGGGAAAACCGTTGCTGGCCGCCAACCGTCACGAACCCTAATCCGGCGCAGCGGGGGCCATTATCCCCCGTTGCGGGCTTCCAGCGCCCGGGTCACGGTACGCAGTAATTCCGGCAGCTCGGCTTTTGGCAACATCACTTCAATAAATGACAGACGTTGTGGGCGCGCCAGACGTTCGAGGACCTCTGCCAGTTGGATAGCCTGCGTCACCCGCCAGCACTCCGCCTGTTGCGCCGCGTTTAGCGCCGGTGGTATCTGCGTCCAGTTCCAGCTCGCGATGTCGTTATACCGCTGGGCCGCGCCGTGAGTGGCGCGCTCTACGGTATAGCCGTCATTGTTGAGCAGCAGGATGACCGGCGCCTGCCCGTCGCGTAACATCGAGCCCATCTCCTGAATCGTGAGCTGCGCCGCGCCATCGCCGATAATCAGAATCACCCGCCGATCGGGACAGGCGGTTTGCGCGCCAAACGCGGCGGGCAAGGAATAGCCGATAGACCCCCACAGCGGCTGTACCACAACTTCCGCGCCGTCAGGAAGCGACAGCGCGGCAGCGCCAAAGGCGGCGGTCCCCTGGTCGACAAGGATAATATCGCCGGGTTTGAGATACTGCTGTAAGGTTTGCCAGAAGCTTTCCTGGGTCAGTTCTCCCTTATCAATCCGCACTGGCTGTCCGGCGGAACGCGTCGGCGGCGGCGCAAAAGCGCATTCCAGGCACAGTTCGCGCAGCGTAGACACCGCCTGCGCCATCGGGAGGTTGAACCAGGTTTCGCCGATGCGCGACGCGTAAGGCTGAATCTCCAGCGTGCGTTCCGTCGGTAATTGTTGGGTGAATCCGGCCGTAAGGGTATCGACAAAACGGGTGCCGACGCAGATAACCCTATCGGCGTCCTCTATGGCCTGACGCACTTCTTTGCTGCTGGCGCCAGCGCTATAGGTGCCAACGAAGTTCGGGTGCTGTTCATCAAAAAGCCCCTTCCCCATCAGTAGTGTCGCATGAGCGATGGGCGTTTCCGCCATCCAGCGTTGCAACAGTGGTCGTAAACCAAAACGCCCGGCAAGAAAGTCGGCCAATAGCGCAATGCGCCGACTGTTCATCAGGCACTGACGGGCGTGGTAACGAAAAGCCGTCTCCACGCCGCTTTGCGCTTCATGCACGGGCAACGCCAGCGCCTGCGTAGGCGGGATGGCCGTTTTTTTCGCCACATCGGCGGGCAACATGATGTATCCTGGCCTGCGTGCGGCAAGCATTTCACCCAACACGCGGTCAATCTCGAAACAGGCGTTCTGTTCATCTAATATTGCGCTGGCAGCGGATATCGCCTGGCTCATGCGATAAAAATGACGAAAATCGCCGTCACCGAGGGTGTGGTGCATCAATTCGCCTCGCTGCTGCGCAGCGCTACAGGGCGCGCCGACGATATGCAAGACCGGGACATATTCCGCGTAACTGCCCGCGATACCGTTAATAGCGCTAAGTTCTCCCACGCCAAAGGTAGTGAGTAGCGCTCCAGCGCCCGACATACGCGCATAGCCGTCCGCGGCATAAGCGGCGTTCAGCTCATTGGCGCATCCCACCCAACGCAGGGTCGGGTGGTCAATCACATGGTCAAGAAACTGCAAGTTATAATCGCCCGGTACGCCAAAAAGATGGCCAATGCCGCATCCTGCCAGTCTGTCCAGCAAATAGTCGGCCACGGTATAGGGGTTTTGCATGACAGCTTTCCTTCTGACGTTGACATTATGTTGAGTATTAAGGAATGCCGATGGCTGTCCAGCACGACGGGGATGAAAGCCTGGAAAACAATGTTTACAGCGGCAAACAGTAAAAGCCGGATACCGCCTGGCGAGTGTAACCGTATACACTATTTATTCACGCCACAGGGGGAAAGGTCATGATTTATCAGCCCGATGAGAATCGTTATCACACAATGGAGTATCGTCGCTGCGGGCGCAGCGGCGTCAAACTTCCCGCCATTTCGCTGGGGTTATGGCACAACTTCGGCGATGCGACACGGGTAGAAAATAGCCGGGCGCTGCTGCAACGCGCGTTCGATCTGGGCATTACCCACTTTGATCTCGCCAATAATTATGGGCCGCCGCCGGGCTCCGCAGAATGCAATTTTGGCCGCATTCTGCAGGAAGATTTTTTACCGTGGCGTGATGAATTGATCATCTCCACCAAAGCGGGCTACACCATGTGGGATGGCCCTTATGGCGACTGGGGTTCACGGAAATACCTTATCGCCAGCCTCGATCAAAGCCTGAAACGTATGGGGCTGGAGTATGTCGATATCTTTTATCACCATCGTCCCGATCCCGAAACGCCGCTTAAAGAGACGATGAAAGCGTTAGATCACCTTGTGCGCCAGGGCAAAGCGTTGTACGTGGGGATCTCTAACTATCCTGCCGATCTGGCCAGACAAGCTATCGATATTCTGGAGGATCTCAGCACGCCTTGCCTGATTCATCAGCCTAAATATTCGCTTTTTGAGCGTTGGGTAGAGGACGGGCTGCTGGCGCTGTTGCAGGAAAAAGGCGTCGGTAGTATTGCCTTCTCGCCGCTGGCGGGCGGGCAGCTCACTGACCGTTATCTGAATGGCATTCCGGAAGATTCCCGCGCGGCGAGCGGAAGCCGTTTCCTTAAACCAGAACAGATTACCGCCGACAAACTGGAAAAAGTTCGCCGGTTGAATGAACTGGCCGCGCGACGGGGCCAAAAATTGTCTCAGATGGCGCTCGCCTGGGGGCTGCGTAACGATAACGTTACCTCGGTACTGATTGGCGCCAGCAAACCGTCGCAAATCGAAGATGCCGTGGGAATGCTGGCCAATCGCCGTTTTTCAGCGGCGGAATGTGCAGAAATTGACGCTATTCTGGAGGGCCGTTTTTAGCAAAAAATGCTCTCCTTCATGATTTAAGAGTTAAGGCGATGAAACAAATCTTTACTGCTTTGTAATATTGCATTAACAGGCCGGAGACGGCTCGATCGTGAAGGAGAGAAAGTATGTTCAGGTCACTGATTCTGGCGGCAGCCTTGCTGGCTTTTACACCGCTTGCCGCGAATGCGGGCGAAATCACCCTGTTGCCCTCAATAAAATTACAGATTGGCGATCGCGATGATTACGGTAACTACTGGGACGGTGGTCGCTGGCGCGACCGTGATTACTGGCACAACCATTATGAATGGCGTAAAAATCGCTGGTGGCGCCATGACAACGGCTATCATCGCGGCTGGGATAAGCGTAAAGCGTATGAACGCGGTTATCGGGAAGGCTGGCGCGATCGCGACGATCATCGCGGGCGAGGCCGGGGTCACAAACATCATCACTAAGCCTCCTGCTGAATAACAGCCCGATGACGCCCACGCATCGGGCCTGCTATCTTTCTGTCTTTATGACAATCCCATCACCGTTCCAACCAGCAACCAGATATTCAGGGCGACGACCAGCACGACAATTATCCAGCCAACCTGTTTTACCCGCCGCGTGTTCACCAGCTCGCCCATTAGCGTAGCGTTACTGGTGAAAATCAGGAGCGGCACCAGCGCCAGCGCAATACCAAAACTCAGCAGCACCTGGCTCATCACCAGAATTCGGGTAGGGTCCAGCCCCATCAAAATCACAATAAATGAGGGCAGCATGGTAATGGTGCGCCGTACCCACAGCGGAATGTGAAAACGGACAAACCCTTGCATCACCACCTGCCCCGCCAGAGTCCCTACCACGGTGGAGGAAAGCCCTGCCGCAACCAGACTAAGACCAAACACTGTTGCCGCCGCATGGCTTAGTAACGGTTCCAGCGTCAGGTATGCCTGATCGAGGTCGGCGATGCCAGTGTGGCCGCTAAAATGAAACGCCGCCGCGGCGGTCGCCATCATTGCCAGATTGACAAAACCGGCAATCGTCATGGCAATAGCGACATCCCATTTCGTTGCTGAGTACCGTTGTTGCCGCGTTCCGCCGTGCAGATGCTGTGTTAATGACGAGTGCAGATAAATCACGTGCGGCATAATCGTCGCGCCAAGCACGCCGGCGGCTAAGAATACGGCTTCCGGGTTCGGTAGCGCCGGGATAACCATTCCTTTGCCGAGCTGCGCCATATCAGGCTGAGAGAAAAACAGTTCCACAATGTAAGCGGCGGCGACAAAAAGCAGTAAACCGCCGATGACTTTTTCAAGCGGTTTTTGACCGCGGCGTTGTAACATTAAAATCAGAAACGTCGCGATACCGGTCAATACCGCGCCCTGTAATAAAGAGACGCCCAGGATCAGCTTAAAACCTATTGCCGCGCCGATAAATTCAGCTAAATCGGTAGCCATCGCGATGATTTCCGCCTGTACCCAGTAAAACCAGACTACCGGGCGCGGATAATGGTCGCGAATTTGCTCCGCCAGGTTCTTGCCCGTGGCGATTCCGAGTTTTGCCGAGAGGATTTGAATCAGCATCGCCATCAGGTTCGCCCAGACCACCACCCAGAGTAGCTGGTAGCCAAAGCTGGCGCCGGCCTGAATATTGGTCGCGAAGTTACCAGGATCGATATAACCAATCGCGGCAATGAACGCAGGTCCCATTAATGCGAGCCTTAGCTTGCGCGCCGCCCGTCCGCTGCTATTCTCTACGCGATTGTCAGTCATCTTTTGCCTCAAAAACATAGCCTTTGCTATGTTTCATGCTATGCTTATTGATAATGATTATCAAGTGCATTTCAATGGGTACGGGTGATTACTTTGATAGTGTGAAACGATAGACCGATACGATGACGACCTGTATCAGAACAGTTTGGCTTAACATTACAAGATTAGCACACTGCTATAACTTTTCATTTTCATATTCAGTACAGTAAAAGTGTATTACAGATCACTAATTTTGAATCTCGTCACAGGTCCTTATTATAGTGTGTGTTGGATCTCGTTTTCTTTACGGCTGTTGCATAGAATGTGCACGAAAATTAAACCTGCCTCATATTTGGAGCAAATATGGACCGCGTCCTTCATTTTGTCCTGGCGCTTGCCGTTGTTGCGGTACTCGCACTGCTGGTTAGCAGCGACCGTAAAAAAATTCGCATTCGTTATGTCATTCAGTTACTTGTTATCGAAGTGCTACTGGCCTGGTTCTTCCTGAACTCTGATGTTGGCCTTGGCTTCGTAAAAGGTTTCTCCGAGATGTTTGAAAAACTGCTCGGATTTGCCAACGAAGGGACAAACTTCGTCTTCGGCAGTATGAACGATCAAGGTTTGGCGTTCTTCTTCCTGAAAGTATTGTGCCCGATCGTCTTTATTTCCGCGTTGATCGGTATTCTCCAGCATATCCGTGTTCTGCCAGTGGTCATCCGCGCTATTGGTTTCCTGCTGTCCAAAGTAAACGGTATGGGCAAACTGGAATCTTTTAACGCCGTCAGCTCGCTGATCCTCGGTCAGTCTGAGAACTTTATCGCTTATAAAGATATCCTCAGCAAAATGTCCCGTAACCGCATGTACACCATGGCTGCAACGGCGATGTCTACCGTTTCCATGTCTATCGTGGGCGCGTATATGACCATGCTGGACCCTAAATATGTGGTCGCAGCGCTGGTTCTGAACATGTTCAGTACCTTTATCGTTCTGTCGCTGATCAACCCCTATGTCGTTGATGCCAGCGAAGAAAATATTCAGATGTCGAACCTGCATGAAGGCCAAAGTTTCTTCGAAATGCTGGGCGAGTACATTCTGGCAGGTTTTAAAGTGGCGATTATCGTCGCGGCGATGCTGATCGGCTTCATCGCACTGATCGCGGCGCTGAACGCGCTGTTCGCAACGGTTACCGGTTGGTTCGGCTACAGCATCTCCTTCCAGGGCATTCTGGGTTACATCTTCTACCCGGTCGCATGGGTAATGGGCGTACCGTCCAGTGAAGCGCTGCAGGTAGGAAGTATCATGGCGACCAAACTGGTTTCCAACGAACTCGTGGCGATGATGGATCTGCAGAAAATCGCCTCTACCCTCTCTCCACGCGCTGAAGGTATTATCTCCGTCTTCCTGGTGTCCTTCGCGAACTTCTCTTCCATCGGTATTATTGCGGGTGCGATTAAAGGCCTGAACGAAGAGCAAGGCAACGTGGTTTCCCGTTTTGGTCTGAAACTGGTTTACGGTTCTACGCTGGTGAGCGTACTGTCCGCCTCTATCGCGGCGCTGGTACTGTAAGTCTGCGTTTAATGTAGAAACCGGGGAGCTATCCCCGGTTTTTTTATGCCGCTTATTTACCTAACGGGCGCGGGCGGCCAATCAGATATCCCTGCAAACTGTGTACGCCAAGCTGCAATAGCAGATCGCGCTGCGCAGGCGTTTCAACAAACTCAGCCACGACGCTCAACGATTTCGCTTTCGCTAAATCAGTGATGGATTTCACGATCATCGCATCCAGGGAGTCCGTCAGAATATCTTTTACGAAACAACCGTCGATTTTAATGATGTCCGCCTTGAGGCGTTTTAGCCGTTCATAGTTTGCATAGCCGGTGCCGAAATCATCAATGGCGATTTTTAGGCCAAACTTACGCAGCTGGTTGATATTGTGCATACTGATTTCGGAATGAGAGAAGGCCTGTTCTTCAGTAATTTCGATGATGACCGAAGCAGGCGGGACGCCATAGCGTTTAAAAAGCTGCATAATGCGCGACGCCGTCTCTTTTTGCAGCAGCGTCAGCGGCATCAAATTAACCGAGAAACGCGCCCCCTGCTCCGCTGAAGGATGCGCGGACAACCATTGCAGGAGCGCTTCCATCACCTGCATATCAAACCGTACGCTCAGGTTAAACTGGGCGATAAGCGGAATGAACTGATTCGGCATCATGATACCGTCGTCGCACCGAAGCCGCGTCAGAATCTCGTCATACCCTTTTCCCTGCGCGTCGCGAATGGGTTGCACATACAAAACCAGCGCGCCGCGCTCCAGCGCCTGACGGATTTTCTGCAACCGCAGCACCCGTTCCGTCGTCTGCCCGGAAGCGGCTTCAATACTCTGGGTCAGTGCAAGCACCCGACGATGCGAGCAGGATTGCTCCGCCAGCCAGCTTAATTGCCCCAACAGCGGTTGCAAGGTTTCCTGGCGACCATCGAATGTTCCCCACGATGCGCCGTATTCCATGTCCAGACCGGTATTGTTCCAGTAAATTTTGCGGTTATTAAGCACATTGAGCATATATTGCAGGCGGGCTTCCGTCTCCGGTCCCGTCAATACCAGCAATAATTCACTGCCCGGCAGATGGAAAATTTTCTCCTTTTCCAGCAGCAGCGGCTGCAACACGCGAAACACCTCGCGTTCGCAATGCACGCGCATCTGCATACCGTAATGACGGCTCAGAAATTCCAGGTTTTCCATGCGTAAATAACACACGCTTTGCCCGGCATCCTGTAAAAGAAACTGCTCCAGCGCACGCAGGTTAGGCAGTTGCGTCAACGGATCGGTCAATGCCTGCGAGTGCCACTGTCGATTCAACCATTCGCTACGCTGATTAATCCGCGCCATGTACAACAAACAAATACTAAAAGAAATGAGAACTGAAAGGATAAATGCCAGCGAATATTCTGAACCCACGCCCTGCAGAAAATTGCGGTTATAGCTAAGCAGGAATAGCGCAGTGAGAGCCCAACTAAAATTCAACAGCAGATAGCTGATTTTCCCCACACCGATGGTAAATCCAATGAACAGAACTGGCACCAGATAGCCAGCAATATACTTTGTCTCGAAAGGCGTACACAGCACCGCTAATAGCGTCGCCAGAGTGGCAAACCAGAGAAGCGTAAACAGGCGTTTTTCTTTGGCGAGATAAGGAGCGACATCCCTCCGCCAGAAAATACGCATATAGTGCGGGCTGACTATCATCCGCAGCGGATAATAGAAAAAGAGGGTAAAAATAAGCGCGGCAGAAATCAGACTCAATAAATCGACAATCGAGAAAATAGCGGTGCCGGTGCCAAAGAAGGTAGAGATGGTCACCGGGAAAGCCAGGTAGTGCCCCGCCAGATGCATACTGATTTTTATACCAAACGGCGTCATTAACCCTAACCAGAAAACGCGTAGCCAGATGCCTTGGTTGGGTATTCCGTAGCGCCAGCGCGCGCCCAGCTGCCAGCGTACGATAGCGCAAACCAGCAACACGGGAAACGTCTGGCAAAATAGCAGCACCATCGCCTGTGGCAGAGGTAAATGAAAATTCCATTCATTAGTCAACATCATTCCGCCTACCATCGGCGCGACGCCACGGCGGCCAAATAAAAACAGCACGGAAAACATGACGCAGAGCGGTAGCCAGGCCAGAAAGATATAGCTGGAATCAATTGTGGCGCGGGGAGAAATGAGACGAGATAACAGAATAGCCGGAACGGTCAGGCAGAAGGCCAGTAAGAATATTTTTATATTTTTTAATACGTTACACTTATCCGGCATTGCTTTAATGCTCACATCATTATATAAGGCGCATGAATAATAAGTATATTCGCATTATGAAGCAATCTAACAAAAGCTCATATTGACCGCAAAAGCAGCGGCAAACAAACGCACCTGAAGAGCAGATCAGAGGCCATAAATTTTGTGACAAAAAGCAAAAACCCCTGCTTTTCAGCGAGGGTTTGAATGTTGGTGGAGCTAAGCGGGATCGAACCGCTGACCTCTTGCATGCCATGCAAGCGCTCTCCCAGCTGAGCTATAGCCCCACTACGTAAAGCTTGTCGAGTTGACGGGCGGCATCATATGAATTCCCTCGGCATGTGTCAACGGCAAAATGAACTTGCCGAATTCAATCGCTGAAAAAGCATTCAAATAAAGGACATTGCGGCACAACTCGCATTCAGTAGTTAAACACGTCACGGTTTCGACTAAAATGGTGCTATAAAATGAACCACTAATTAACCCCACGACTATTCAGGGAATCGTTATGTTCAAGGAACGGATGACGCCAGAAGAACTCGCTAATCTCACCGGTTACAGCCGACAAACCATCAATAAATGGGTACGGAAAGAAGGCTGGGCAACATCGCCCAAACCTGGCGTCCAGGGCGGTAAAGCCCGTCTGGTTCATGTAAACGAACAGGTTCGTGAATATATCCGCAGCGCTGAACGTTCAGTTGACCATCACGCAGACACATTCACGCCTGCCAGCAACGCATCGCTTGAAGCACTGCTCATGACGCTCGCCAAAGAGATGACCTCATCCGAGCAGAAACAGTTTACCTCTCTCCTCGTGCGTGAAGGGATTACCGGTTTGTTACAACGCTTAGGGATACGCGATAGCAAATAATATGAAAAGATTACGCAGTAAAATGACCACTGAAGAGCTGGCTGAATGCCTCGGCGTGGCCAGACAAACCGTCAATCGCTGGATCAGAGAACAACACTGGAAAACCGAAAAATTTCCCGGCGTCAAAGGCGGACGCGCAAGACTCATCCATATTGATGCCAGCGTGCGGGAGTTTATTCTCAATATTCCGGCTTTTCGCAAACTGCCTGCGTTTTATCAGGCGGAAGAGGCTTTCGCAGAATATGCGAACGCGGCGCACAGTCACGCTTATCGACAAATTATTGATGCCGTTGAAAATATGTCCGCTCAGGAACAGGAAAAACTGGCGCTGTTTTTATCGCGGGAAGGTATTCGCGGATTTCTGACGCGTTTAGGTATCAATGAGGCGGACTAACAAATAATAAACGGCAGGCGTCTGCCCTGCCGTTTATTCTATTTCAGCTGGCGTTACTGCTGACTTTCACGCTCGGCGATAAAGCCCAGCGCTTTGTTGATGCGCTCAATGCTGCGGGTTTTACCAATCGCATGTACGGTGACATCCAGCGCAGGCGACTGCCCGGCACCGGTCACAGCCACACGCAGCGGCATCCCTACTTTACCCATCCCCACTTCCAGCTCATCCGCCGTGGCCTGAATCGCGTGGTGGACGTTTTCTGCTGACCAGTCCGTAATCGCCGACAGCTTGTCGCGCACCACTTCCAGCGGCTGACGCGCCACCGGGCGGAGGTGTTTTTTCGCCGCATCGGCGTCAAACTCGCTGAAGTCTTCATAGAAGTAGCGGCAGCTCTGCGCCATCTCTTTCAGAGTCTTGCAGCGCTCGCCCAGCAACTTCACCAGTTCAGCAAGCTGCGGGCCGTTACGGGTGTCGATATTTTCCTGCTCAATATGCCACTGCAAATGCGTCGCCACATATTCCGGCGCCAGCGTATTGATATAGTGGTGGTTCAGCCACAGCAGTTTATCGGTGTTGAACGCGCTCGCAGACTTGCTCACCGCACCGAGGGAGAACAGCTTGATCATCTCTTCGCGAGTGAAGATTTCCTGATCGCCGCTGGACCAGCCCAGACGCACCAGATAGTTCAGCAACGCTTCCGGCAGATAACCGTCATCGCGATACTGCATCACGCTCACCGCACCGTGACGTTTAGACAGCTTTTTACCGTCGTCGCCGTTAATCATCGACACATGCGCGTACATCGGCACCGGCGCGTTTAACGCTTTCAAAATGTTAATCTGGCGCGGAGTATTGTTGATATGGTCTTCGCCACGAATCACATGGGTAATTTCCATATCCCAGTCGTCCACCACCACACAGAAGTTGTAGGTCGGCGAACCGTCGGTACGACGAATGATCAGATCGTCCAGTTCCTGATTGCTGAATTCGATCGGGCCACGGATCTGATCATCAAAAATAACGGAACCGTCCTGCGGGTTAGCAAAGCGCACCACGCATGGCTCATCGTCGTCATGATGTTCGTGACTGTGACGGCAACGCCCGTCATAACGCGGCTTCTCGCCTTTCGCCATCTGCTCTTCACGCAGTTGCTCCAGACGCTCTTTAGAGCAGTAGCATTTATAGGCTGTTCCCGCCTCCAGCATCTCGTCAATCACCGCGTTATAGCGTTCAAAACGTTTGGTCTGGAAATATGGGCCTTCGTCCCATTCCAGGTTCAGCCAGTTCATACCATCCATGATGGCTTCAATGGCTTCCGGCGTGGAACGCTCAAGATCGGTATCTTCAATACGCAGCACGAACTCACCGCCGTGGTGACGTGCGAAAAGCCAGGAATAAAGAGCAGTACGCGCGCCGCCGACGTGCAGATAACCTGTCGGGCTAGGCGCGAAGCGAGTTTTGATTTTCATGAAATGGCCTTACGTTTATAAAGATGCCGACAACCGGCAAATCCTGGAAAGATGAATAGCCTTGTATTCTATCACTGTGGCTTGATTCCTCAATGTTGATCCGGTCAGAACGCTGCGCTTTGCTATTTCCGTATAGAAATCATGCAGCGCGGGGTAATTCACGATCGTTTTGTTTAATTTTACGACGAACAAACAAAAACTTTAGAAAATGCGTTGACTCATTTTCAACTCTCCCTATAATGCGACTCCACACAGCGGGGGTGATTAGCTCAGCTGGGAGAGCACCTCCCTTACAAGGAGGGGGTCGGCGGTTCGATCCCGTCATCACCCACCAACTACTTTATGTAGTCTCCGCCGTGTAGATAAGAAATTGAGAAGTGGGTGATTAGCTCAGCTGGGAGAGCACCTCCCTTACAAGGAGGGGGTCGGCGGTTCGATCCCGTCATCACCCACCACTTCGGGTCGTTAGCTCAGTTGGTAGAGCAGTTGACTTTTAATCAATTGGTCGCAGGTTCGAATCCTGCACGACCCACCAATGTAAAAAGGCGCCCTAAAGGCGCCTTTTTGCTATCTGCGATTTATAAGATTCGAACCTGCCGCAGGTTCGGGTCTTGCCTGATGCGCTGCGCTTATCAGGCCTACAGACGACACCGCACACGTAGGCCGGATAAGACGTTAATCGCCAGACATCATACCGTCAACGCCGCCACCAGTTTCTCCAGTGCTGGCGTTGCCTGCTGCTGGTCATACACAATATACAAATCCGCCGGAATACGTTCCTCTAACGGACGGAACACCACACCCGGCCAGCTCATTTGCGCATAGCCATCAGCCATCAACGTAATCCCGATCCCCATACTGATCATCGCCAACACCGTTTGCGGCTCAACCACTTCCCGAATAATCATTGGCGAGAAACCCGCCTGTTGGCATACACGTTGTAAAAATCCCCAATCAGAATGTACGGAAGGCAACGTAACAAAATATTCATTGCGCAACGCCGCCAACGGCACAGAATCTCTGGATGCCAGATCGTGATCTTCCGGAACTGCAACCATGAATGCAGATTCATGCAAACGTATGCTGGTAAAACCGACTGCTGGTTCGATAGCCATACGCCAGATCCCTGCATCAAGTTCCCGACGCTCTAACAACGCCATTTGCATACCTGGAGACTTTTCGCGAAAAAGTACTTCAACATTGGGATTCGCTTTCAAAAAGTGACGCATCGCAGGACGCATTCTTCCCCACAGCGCCGTACCAACCACACCCAGTTCAATGCGCCCCGCTTCACCGCGACCAATCTGCTCCACTCGCGCCAGAGCCTGATTTGCATTGGCTAACAAGCGACGTGACTCTTCCATCAAAACTTTCCCGGCATGGGTTAATGCAACGCTGCGGGAATGACGAATAAACAGCAATGTACCCAGTTGCTGTTCAAGTTCTTTGATATGGATACTCAAGGGAGGTTGTGACATATTTAACCGGGCAGCAGCCCGGCCAAAATGTAATTCTTCTGCAACAGCGAGGAAATAACGTAATAGCTTTAGATCAATACGATGGGCTCGTTCCATCACTATCGCACTCCAGGAATAAGGGATAACGTCTGGAATTTACCATATTACCTAGTAAAAAATAGATTTAACGACAAGATACCCAATATACATAAATACAATAGATAAAACCCCGGGTAAAACATTTGGTGCAGGAATAGGTATACGGCATAAAGTAAAAAATGCGCCAATACCAAATCCAATACCGGAGGAGAGAATAATTTCTTTCATACTGTGTCCTTGTTCATAAAAATGGACTGGCGAACATCCTCTCGCCAGTCAAATAAAATTAATGTGCTAATGATTTGGTCGACAGTTTTTCTGGATGGTGCTGATATTTAAAGAACAATGCAAAAATAACGGCCAATGCCAGAGCGTAGGCGGCAAAGACCAGCCAGATGGTTTGCCAATCTTTTACGCCATCAATAGAAAAATAATCCACGGCCATACCGCTTAAAAGAGACCCAATCCACGCCCCCACGCCGTTAACCATGGTCATAAACAACCCCTGCGCGCTGGCGCGAATACTTGAGTCCACCTCCTGCTCTACAAATACTGACCCTGAGATGTTGAAGAAATCAAATGCGCAGCCATAAACAATCATCGACAGCAGCAGTAGCACAAAGCCAAACGGGGATGGATCGCCAAAGGCAAAGAAGCCGAAACGCAGCGTCCACGCCAGCATACTCATCAGCATTACCGTTTTAATACCAAAGCGTTTAAGGAAGAACGGAATGGTGAGGATAAAGCCCACTTCCGCCATCTGCGAAACTGAAAGCAAGATAGAGGGATACTTCACCACAAAGCTGTCGGCAAACTCAGGATTACGGGCAAAATCATGCAGGAACGGATTACCGAAGACATTGGTAATTTGCAGCACCGCCCCCAACATCATCGCAAACAAAAAGAAGATTGCCATGCGTGGATTTTTAAACAGAACAAAAGCATCCAGTCCGAGCTTACTGGCAAGCGTGGTGTTCGCCTTCTTCTCGGCTACCGGAATTTTCGGTAACGTCAGCGCATACAGGGCCAGCAATAACGATGCGCCAGAAGCGATGTATAATTGCGCACTGCTCAGTTCCAGCCCCATCAGGCTCACCGTCCACATCGCAACAATAAAACCTATTGTGCCGAAAACGCGCACGGGCGGAAATGACGTTACCGGATCCTGACCTGCTTTCGCCAGACAGGAGTACGAAACGCTATTGGATAATGCAATCGTTGGCATATACGCCATCGCATTAACCAACATCACCCAGAACATCGTCTGGGGATCGGTAACGGTGGTGGCGTACAATAACGCCCCCGCGCAAACCAGATGGCAAAGCATATAGGCTCGCTCAGCGCGCAGCCATTTATCAGCAATGATCCCCATAATGCCCGGCATGATAATCGCTGCCAGTCCTTTTGAGCTGTAGACCATACCGACATTCGCGCCGGTAAAATCCAGAGTGTTGATCATGTAAGAGCCCAGGGTAACCAGCTAGCTCCCCCAGATAAAATATTGCAAGAACGACATGACTTTTAAGCGGGACGTAATACCCATTTTTTATTCCTTGCCGTGAGATAAAGCCCCAATACGGGGCCGTAGTCATTGTGTTTAGGCCAGCTTACGTAAAAAGCCGCAAATCAGATTTATAAAGTTCTGCCGGGAAAGTTCAGCCGCCGCCAGCGTTTGCGCATGGGAGAGTTTTACATCGCCCAGCCCTTCCGCCAGATTGGTGATCGCTGAGACGGCAACAACTTTGAGGCCACAATGACGTGCGCTAATCACCTCAGGGACAACGGACATTCCGACCACATCGCCGCCAATAATCTGCATCATGCGGATTTCTGCCGCCGTTTCGAAGTTCGGACCCGGATAAGAAACAAATACGCCTTCAGTGAGGGGGAATCCCTCCTCTGCCGCAACGGACTGAAGCATGGCGCGATAATCTGCGTCATAAGCATTAGCCAGCGAGAAGAAGCGATCGCCATAACGATCATCGTTTGGCCCCACCATCGGCGTACCGGGCATCGTATTAATGTGATCGCTAAGCGCAACCAGGCTACCCGGCCCCACTTCCGGACGCAGAGATCCTGCCGCATTGGTGCAGAACAACACTTCACAGCCCAGTAATTTCAACGTGCGAATGGCATCGGTCATCACCGCCATTCCACGCCCTTCATAAAAATGTCCGCGACCTTTCATACAGGCCACCGGAACACCCGCCAGATGGCCGAGCACCAGTTCACCAGCATGGCCGTGTACGGTGCTGACGGGAAATCCCGGCAATTTCTCGTAAGAAATGGCTACCGCATCTTCGATTTGATCCGCCAGAGCACCCAACCCGGAGCCTAAAATAAACGCGACTCGCGGGGTAAATGCCGGTTTATGTGCATGAATAATATCAATACAATACTCAGGATTATGAGAAAAAAGAGCGTGAGGCATAAGTTTCCTTGTTCTATCGGATTTAATTTGACTCCTTTTTATAACGACCATCGCCCCTTGCTGACCAATACACTTTTCACGTGTCATCAATAGCCATTTAATATCGATAGATTTAGATCGCTTCTGTATTAATACAGAGGGAAAACAGTATTGGTTTTTGCTTGCACTTCATATTAACAATATGCCGCTTTCATATTTATAAATTGCCTCTTTTTAATTAACCCATTAATAATTATCGGCATAGGGAAATATGCTATGAAAAAAATTCTTACTCTGACGCTTTCTTCTTTACTCATTATTCCCGCACTCACCCATGCGGAATTTAAAGGCGGGTTCGCCGATATCGGCCTCCATTACCTCGACTGGACATCAGACACCACGGAAAAAACCAGTAAAAAATCCCATAAAGATGATTTTGGGTACCTGGAACTGGAAGGCGGAGCGAATTTTAGCTGGGGAGAAATGTACGGGTTCTTCGACTGGGAAAATTTTTACAATGGCCGCCACGCTAAACCAGGCAGCGAACAGCGTTACACCTTTAAAAATACCAACCGTATTTATCTGGGCGATACAGGATTAAACCTCTATCTCCATGCCTACGGGACGTACGGTTCACCTCATCGCGCTAATTTCCATGATGACATGTTTCTCTATGGTTTAGGCTATAACTTCACAGGTAACGGTTACTGGTTTAAACCCTTCTTTGCCAAACGTTATACCGATCAGACCTACTACACAGGCGATAATGGTTATGTATTAGGTTGGGTGGCCGGCTATAGCTTCTCGTTGGGTAGTGAGAAATTCAGCGTAACGAACTGGAATGAGTATGAGTTTGACCGCGATGCGTCCTACGCTGCGGGCAATGGCGGGAAAGATGGCATTAATGGCGCAGTAGCGCTGTGGTGGAATGCGACTCCTCACCTGACCGCAGGAGTACAATATCGTTACGCTGATAATAAGTTAGGAGAATCCTTCCTGCAGGATGGCATTATTTATTCCATCAAATACCTGTTTTAACACACTGCCCTGTCAAAAATGGCAGGGCAAGACCGCACCTCACACACGGACAGATAGATATTTATAGCTGATACAGCGGATCTTTCGCCCTCGCGGCGGTTAATTCGCTGGCCTGAGTACGCACCACGTCCCACAACGCCTGCGCCGCCGTGGAGAGCGATCGGTTTTTTCGCCGCGCCAGCATGAGCTGCCTTTCAACTACGGGCGTCAGCCGTTTAACCTGTAAGTGGCTGCCCTGCGGGAGCGGTAACGCCAGCGCGGGCAGCACGCTGATGCCGATTCCCGCTTCCACCATTGGAAACAGCGTGGCCGGGTGACCAATCTCCTGCACGATATCCGCCTCAATAGCAAAATGGGCCAGCGCCGCATCAATCAGCGGTCGACTGCCGGAAGCATAATCCTGTAAGACCAGCGAGGCCTGTTTAAGATCCTGCCAGCTTACCCATTCCTGATGCGCCAGCGGATGATCCTGGCGACACAACAGTAAAAAAGGCTCTGATAAGATGGCTTCACACTGTAAATCCACCGCTGCGCCGGGATCGATAACGATGCCAAAATCCACTTCACCCTGGCGGATGCTCTCCAGCACCCACTGCTGCGGACGATCGTGCAATACAAAATCAATAGCGGGATAAAGTGAATTACTTTGGGCAATGCATTGCGGAATAAGATGCGCAGAAATGGTTTGGCTCGCGGCAACGCGCACGGTGCCGGTTAATTGTGTCCCTACTCTGCCTGCATCGCGCAGTATGCTGTTCAGTTCATCAAGCACCCGCTCCAGACGCGTCGCCAGTTGTTGCCCCGCCTCGGTCAGCACCACCTCACGCGTAGTGCGATCCAACAGTCTGACGCCGGTTTGCCGCTCCAGCTCTTTTACGCTATGACTGACCGCAGAGTGGCTCAGTCCAATCCTGTCCCCTGCCCGACTGAAACTTTTGGCCTGGGCGACGGTAATAAAAATACGCAGTTGACGCAGTGAATAGTTCATCGACTAGATTCATATATAGATGCAATAAATCAATTTTATTTCTCAAAGCGAAAAACGCAAAATAGCTGCACCGACTTTCAGGAGTTTTTATGAAACTTTTTCGTATCCTTGACCCTTTCACGCTGACACTTATCACCGTGGTACTACTGGCCTCTTTTTTCCCGGCGGAAGGCGGCTTTGTGCCTGTCGTTGAAGGCATTACGACAGCGGCCATCGCTCTGCTGTTTTTTATGCATGGCGCGAAGCTTTCGCGTGAAGCGATCATCGCTGGCGGCAGCCACTGGCGGTTGCATCTGTGGGTCATGTGTAGCACTTTTGTGCTCTTTCCTGTCCTCGGCGTACTGTTTGCCTGGTGGGCGCCTGTCAATGTCGACCCTATGCTCTACAGCGGCTTTCTGTATCTGTGCATTTTGCCCGCCACCGTGCAGTCTGCGATTGCGTTTACTTCACTCGCGGGCGGTAACGTCGCGGCCGCGGTGTGCTCAGCGTCTGCGTCCAGTCTGCTGGGCATTTTCCTGTCGCCGCTGCTGGTCGGTCTGGTAATGAATATTCATGGCACGCAGGGCAGTCTGGAAGAGGTGGGCAAAATTATGCTGCAACTGCTGCTGCCTTTTGTGCTGGGACACCTGTCTCGCCCGTGGATCGGCAATTGGGTCGCGCGCAACAAAAAGTGGATCGCGAAAACGGATCAGACCTCTATTCTGCTGGTGGTCTACTCGGCGTTCAGCGAAGCGGTGGTCAACGGCATCTGGCACAAAGTCGGCTGGGGGTCGCTGCTGTTTATCGTTGTGGTCAGCCTCGTACTGCTGGCGATCGTCATAGCCATTAACGTCTTTGTCGCCCGTAAATGCGGCTTCAATAAAGCCGACGAAATCACTATTGTCTTCTGCGGTTCGAAAAAAAGCCTGGCCAACGGGATCCCGATGGCCAATATTCTGTTTCCGACGTCAGTGCTGGGTATGATGGTATTACCGCTGATGATCTTCCACCAGATCCAACTGATGGTCTGCGCAGGGCTGGCGCGGCGCTACAAACGCCAGACCGAGAAGTTACAGGCGCAGCAGGAAAGCCGCGCCGCGAAAGCTTAAAGCGGGCGTTTCAGGGGCTGCACCAGTTGCGTCAGCCCCTCGGTTTTAATCAGCAGCGTGATTTGCATCAACTCCCCTAGTTTACCCGCCGGAAATTGATCTTTACGGGCAAACCACAGCAAATACTCTTCCGGAAGGTCGATCAATCGACGTCCCTGATATTTGCCAAAGGGCATCACGGTGTTGGCGATTTCAACCAGCTGCTCTTTTTCCATCTCAGGCACCCAGTAAGCGGATCATTTCCGCTTCATCAATCACGGTAATACCCAGTTCCTGCGCTTTGGCCAGTTTGGAGCCCGCCGCTTCACCGGCAATCACCAGATCGGTTTTCTTCGATACGCTGCCTGCCACTTTCGCTCCCAGCGCCACTAAACGCGCTTTAGCGTCATCGCGGGACATCTGGCTCAGGCTACCGGTTAGTACCACGGTTTTACCGGCAAACGGGCTATCGATCTCTTGCACATTAATGACTACCGGCGCGGGCCAGTGAACCCCTTCCGCCAGTAGCTGCACAATCACGTCACGATTACTCTCTTCGGCAAAAAAGTTAAAGACGTGCGTAGCGACCACAATCCCCACGTCGGGTACTTTCTGCAACTCGTCAATGGTGGCAGCCTGCAGCGCCTCCAGCGTGCCGAAATACGCCGCCAGCCCCTCCGCCGTCGCTTCACCCACTTCACGGATGCCCAGCGCATAGAGAAAACGCGCAAAGGTCGTCGCTTTGGCTTTTTCCAGCGCGTTTACAACATTTTGCGCGGACTTTGGCCCCATTCGGTCCAGGCCGGTCAGTTTACCCGCCGTCAGACGGAACAGATCCGCTGGCGTATGGACATACTCCCTTTCCACCAGTTGGTCGATGATCTTATCGCCCATCCCGTCTACATCCATCGCCCGGCGCGACACAAAATGTTTCAGCGACTCTTTACGCTGCGCGCCGCAAATCAGCCCGCCGGTACAACGGGTAACGGCTTCGCCTTCAACGCGCTCTACGTCCGATCCGCACACCGGACAGTGCGTTGGAAACACAATCGGACGCGTCTCTTCAGGGCGTTCGGACAGAACCACGTTGACCACCTGAGGGATCACATCGCCTGCCCGACGGATAACCACCTTATCGCCAATGCGCAAGCCAAGTCGCTCAATTTCATCGGCATTATGCAACGTGGCATTGCTGACCAGCACACCAGCCACCTGAACCGGTTCCAGACGCGCCACCGGCGTAATCGCCCCGGTGCGCCCGACCTGAAACTCAACATCGCGCACAAAAGTCATCTGCTCCTGAGCAGGAAATTTAAACGCCACCGCCCAGCGCGGCGCGCGGGCCACAAAGCCCAGCTGTTCCTGCAAAGCCAGCGAGTTGACCTTAATCACCACGCCGTCGATATCAAAACCGAGCGTGGGGCGATCTTTTTCGACGTTGCGATAAAAATCCAGAACCGCCTGGGGAGAATCGCACAGCGTCACGCGATCGCTGACCGGTAACCCCCACGCTTTAAATTGCAGCAAACGTCCCAGATGCGTATCCGGCAACTCGCCGCCTTCCAGAATACCGACGCCGTAGCAGAAAAATGTTAGCGGTCGCTTCGCCGTAATACGCGGATCGAGCTGACGCAACGAGCCCGCCGCCGCGTTACGCGGGTTAGCAAACACTTTGCCGCCAGTGCGGCGCGCGTCTTCATTGATCTTTTCGAACCCGGCCTGCGGTAAAAATACCTCTCCGCGAACTTCAAGACGCGCCGGAATGTTATCGCCGTGCAGCTTTAACGGAATGGCGCGAATCGTGCGCACGTTTGAAGTGATATCTTCACCGGTGGTGCCGTCGCCACGCGTCGCAGCGCTCACCAGCACGCCGTTTTCATACAGAATGCTGACCGCCAGACCATCCAGCTTTAGCTCGCAGCACCAGATGACATTTTCCGTGCTTTTTAGACGATCCTGCACTCGCTTGTTAAACGCCAGGAAGCTTTCTTCATCAAATACGTTATCGAGCGACAGCATCGGTACTTCATGGCGAATCTGGTTGAATGCCGTCAGCGGCGCCGCGCCAACGCGCTGCGTGGGCGAATCCGGCGTGATAAGGTCCGGACGTTGCGCCTCCAGCTCTCGCAGTTCCCGCATCAGGCGGTCATATTCGGCGTCGGGAATCTCGGGCGCATCCATCACATGATACAGATATTCATGATGGCGAAGCGTGGTTCGCAGTTCTGTCAGTTGTTGTTCGATTGGTTCCATATCACACCATCAATGATAAAAAACCCCCGACAGGCGGGGGTTACGTTAAAAATGTCACACCTGCGTTAACCTCAGGCGTTAGCGTCCATCACCTCGCGGATGCGGTCCTGATATTCGCGCAGTTTCTGCGGCGTCATCATCCGACGCTGGTCATCCAGCACGACGCCGCCGACCTCATCAGCGATATGCTGCGCGGATTGCAGCATCAGCTTGAAGTTCTGCAGCGCATCGCCGTAAGACGGTACCTGCATAAAGATAGTGACGCCAGGCGTAGTGAAGTCCGTCATTTCAGGATCGAACGTTCCCGGATTGACCATATTCGCGAGACTGAACAAGGCCGGGCCGCTGCCGTCCGGGCTCAAATGACGATGGAAAATATTCATATCGCCAAATTTAAAGCCTGACTGCTGAATACTGTTCAGTAACACTTCACCATTAAGCTCGCTGCCATGATGGGCCGCGACGTTCATAATGATGACCGCCTCTTTACGCTGCGGTTTTTCCACAACCGGCGCTTCTTCCACTATCGGTTCCGCCTCAACCACAGGTTCCGCAGGCTGGAAGGTTTGCGCTGATGGCGGCGGCGCGGGCTGCGCAACAGGCTGCGGCGCTTGCGACGGCGGTGCAGGCTGCTGTTGCGGCGGCTGTACCGGCGGCGCAGATGGCTGAACCTGCTGAGGCTGCGGCGCAGGTTGGACCGGTTGCTGAACCGGCTGTTGCATCGGCGCTTGCGGCTGCGGCGGCGCCGCTGGACGCGGTTGCGCAGACGCATAAGGCGGCTGGTACTGGTGTTGCGGCGACTGACGAGGGGCATCATGCTCCTGCGACTGGCCGGGGGCATGATTTACGCGGTGAACACGAACTTCACCCACGCCTTCGTCTTCTTCGACATCGTCGTCATACGAGTCGTCGTCGCGTTTCGATTTCATGCGTTTTAGTGGACGATCGCGGAACATAGAAGATCGTTCTTTACGGCTGGTCCAGAAACCATGTACCAGTAAAGCGATTATGGCGATCGCGCCAACAATGATTAATATCAGACGCAAATCCTGCATCATTATATTCTCTGTTGTTCTAACACCTTGCCACCACGGCAAACATTTACTCACTAAGAGTATTTGCCGATTACGTCAAGTGCAAGTGTACTGTTGGCTTTCGCAGCATAAAGATGAAGGAAAATGTGCTTTTTGCTGTTTTTTCGAACATTTCCGAACTATCCACCGTCTGATAACCGGGTAAGATATCCCACGTTTACCCAGGGCTTTAAGAAAAAGGAGTATGTCCTGAATATGGTTTCATCATCCACAACCGTACCATGTAGCGGCGTCTATTATTTCTCGCAAGGATGGAAGTTAGTCACCCTACCGGGAATCCGCCGCTTTGTTATTTTACCTTTGCTGGTCAACATTGTGCTGATGGGCGGCGCATTTTGGTGGCTGTTTACCCAGCTTGACGCCTGGATACCTTCGTTGATGAGTCATGTGCCGGACTGGCTGCAATGGCTGAGCTATCTGCTGTGGCCGATTGCGGTTATCTCTGTTCTGCTGGTCTTTGGCTATTTTTTCTCTACCCTCGCCAACTGGATCGCCGCGCCGTTTAACGGCCTTTTAGCCGAACAGCTTGAGGCGCGGTTAACCGGCGCCACGCCGCCAGATACCGGCATACTCGGCATCATGAAAGATGTACCGCGCATTATGAAACGTGAATGGCAAAAGCTGGCGTGGTATCTGCCGCGCGCTATTGTGCTGCTGGTTCTCTATTTTATTCCTGGCATTGGCCAAACCATCGCGCCGGTGCTGTGGTTTTTGTTCAGCGCCTGGATGCTGGCGATCCAGTATTGCGACTACCCGTTTGATAACCACAAAGTGCCGTTTAAAACGATGCGCGCCGCGTTGCGCACGCAGAAGGTGGCGAATATGCAATTTGGCGCGCTCACCAGCCTCTTTACGATGATTCCGGTGCTTAACCTTTTCATTATGCCTGTCGCCGTCTGTGGCGCGACGGCAATGTGGGTTGATTGCTGGCGTGCTAAGCACGCGTTATGGAAATAACGTAAAAATGTATAAATAAGAGATGGCTTAGAGCCTATCCCACCAGGCGTTATTGGCGCAGCCAGTTTGGACACGGACAGCGCGCAAAAACCGGAGCGTACACGTAGTACGTGAGGATTTTGAGCACTGCCCAGGTCCAAAATGGCAAGTAAAATAGCCCTAATGGGATAAGCTCTTATGCTGTCTCTTATTCCATACTGATAACCATTATTCCCCATCAGCATATAGATATGCGAAATCCTTACTTCCCCATATCTGGCTGGAAGGTATGCTGGGAAGGTATCCCAATTTCATACAGTTAAGGACAGGCCATGAGTAAGATTTATGAAGATAACTCGCTGACTATCGGTCATACGCCGCTGGTTCGACTGAACCGTATCGGTAATGGACGCATTCTGGCGAAGGTGGAGTCGCGCAACCCGAGCTTCAGCGTCAAGTGCCGTATCGGCGCCAATATGATTTGGGATGCCGAAAAGCGTGGCGTACTGAAACCTGGCGTGGAACTGGTGGAGCCGACCAGCGGCAACACCGGTATTGCGCTGGCGTATGTCGCCGCCGCGCGCGGTTACAAACTCACCCTGACCATGCCGGAAACCATGAGCATTGAACGCCGCAAGCTACTCAAAGCATTAGGCGCGAATCTGGTGCTGACCGAAGGGGCGAAAGGGATGAAAGGCGCTATTCAGAAAGCCGAAGAAATTGTCGCCAGCGATCCGCAAAAATATCTCCTGCTCCAGCAGTTCAGCAACCCTGCCAACCCGGAAATCCATGAAAAAACCACCGGCCCGGAAATCTGGGAAGACACCGATGGTCAGGTGGATGTGTTTATCTCCGGCGTCGGCACTGGCGGTACGTTAACCGGCGTCACGCGTTATATCAAAGGGACGAAGGGTAAAACCGATCTTATCACCGTTGCGGTAGAACCCACTGACTCCCCGGTTATCGCCCAGGCGCTGGCTGGTGAAGAGATCAAACCGGGCCCGCATAAAATTCAGGGTATCGGCGCAGGCTTCATCCCGGGCAACCTGGATCTGAAACTGATTGATAAAGTGGTTGGCATCACCAATGAAGAAGCCATTTCTACCGCGCGCCGTCTGATGGAAGAGGAAGGTATTCTGGCAGGAATTTCTTCCGGCGCCGCGGTTGCTGCAGCGCTTAAGCTGCAGGAAGATGAAAGCTTTACCAATAAGAATATTGTGGTTATCCTACCCTCATCAGGTGAGCGTTATCTGAGCACCGCGTTGTTCGCCGATCTCTTTACTGAGAAAGAACTGCAACAGTGATGCCAGCATGTTAAAAACGCGTAAAAAAGCACCTTTTTGGGTGCTTTTTTGTGGCCTGCTTCAAACTTTCACCTCACCTGGCATTGATTCACCCTGCCGGAACTGGTATTTAACCAGACTAATTATTTTGATGCGCGAAATTAATCGTTACAGGAAAAGCGTTAGCTGAATCGATTTTATGATTTGGTTCAACTCTTCCTTTCGCGGCATAATGTTTAATGACGAGCGAAACGTCAGCGGCCATAAGTTGCCAGCAACGGATTGCGTAGAACACCTTTTGTGTCGCGTCCCGTTTACGCCGGCGCTAACAATACAGGCTAAAGTTGAGCCGCCAGGCTAGACTTTAGTTCCACAACACTAAACCTATAAGTTGGGGAAATACAATGTTCCAGCAAGAAGTTACCATTACCGCTCCGAACGGTCTGCACACCCGCCCTGCTGCTCAGTTTGTTAAAGAAGCAAAAGGCTTCACTTCTGAGATTACTGTGACTTCCAACGGCAAAAGCGCCAGCGCGAAAAGCCTGTTTAAACTGCAGACTCTGGGCCTGACTCAAGGCACCGTCGTCACCATCTCCGCAGAAGGTGAAGATGAGCAGAAAGCGGTTGAACATCTGGTCAAACTGATGGCGGAACTCGAGTAAGTTTTTTTCCGGGTTCTTTTAAAAATCAGTCACAAGTAAGGTAGGGTTATGATTTCAGGCATTTTAGCATCCCCGGGTATCGCTTTCGGCAAAGCACTGCTGCTGAAAGAAGACGAAATCGTCATTGACCGGAAAAAAATTTCTGCCGACAAGGTTGATCAGGAAGTTGAACGTTTTCTGAGCGGTCGTGCCAAGGCATCTGCGCAACTGGAAGCGATCAAGACAAAAGCTGGTGAAACGTTCGGTGAAGAAAAAGAAGCCATCTTTGAAGGGCATATTATGCTGCTCGAAGATGAGGAGCTGGAGCAGGAAATCATAGCCCTGATTAAAGATAAGCACATGACGGCTGACGCAGCCGCGCATGAAGTTATCGAAGGTCAGGCCACTGCCCTGGAAGAACTGGATGACGAATACCTGAAAGAGCGTGCGGCTGACGTACGTGATATTGGTAAGCGCCTGCTGCGCAACATCCTGGGTCTGGCCATTATCGATCTGAGCGCGATTCAGGAAGAAGTTATCCTGGTTGCCGCTGACCTGACGCCGTCAGAAACTGCACAGCTGAACCTGCAGAAAGTGCTGGGCTTCATCACCGACGCGGGCGGACGCACGTCTCATACCTCCATCATGGCGCGTTCTCTGGAACTGCCAGCGATCGTAGGTACCGGTAGCGTCACCGCTCAGGTGAAAAACGGCGACTATCTGATTCTGGATGCCGTAAACAACCAGGTTTACGTCAACCCGACCAACGATGTTATTGAGCAACTGCGCGCCGTCCAGGAGCAGGTTGCGACCGAGAAAGCGGAACTCGCAAAACTGAAAGATCTGCCGGCAATCACGCTGGATGGACATCAGGTCGAAGTTTGCGCCAACATCGGTACCGTTCGTGACGTTGAAGGCACTGAGCGCAACGGCGCGGAAGGCGTTGGTCTGTATCGTACTGAATTCCTGTTCATGGATCGCGACGCGCTGCCGACGGAAGAAGAGCAGTTTGCCGCCTATAAAGCGGTCGCTGAAGCGTGCGGCTCGCAGGCGGTTATCGTCCGTACCATGGACATTGGCGGCGACAAAGAGCTGCCGTACATGAACTTCCCGAAAGAAGAGAACCCGTTCCTGGGCTGGCGCGCCGTGCGTATCGCCATGGATCGCAAAGAGATCCTGCGTGACCAGGTTCGCGCGATTCTGCGTGCCTCCGCTTTCGGTAAATTGCGCATTATGTTCCCGATGATCATCTCTGTTGAAGAAGTTCGCGCGCTGCGCAAAGAGATTGAAATCTACAAACAGGAACTGCGTGACGAAGGTAAAGCATTTGACGAAAGCATTGAGATTGGCGTAATGGTGGAAACACCGGCTGCGGCGACAATTGCGCGTCATTTAGCCAAAGAAGTTGATTTCTTTAGTATCGGCACCAATGATTTAACGCAGTACACCCTGGCAGTTGACCGTGGTAATGATATGATTTCACACCTTTACCAGCCAATGTCACCATCCGTACTGAACTTGATCAAGCAAGTTATTGATGCTTCTCATGCAGAAGGTAAATGGACTGGCATGTGTGGTGAGCTTGCAGGCGACGAACGTGCTACACTTCTGTTGCTGGGGATGGGTCTGGACGAATTCTCTATGAGCGCCATTTCTATCCCGCGCATTAAGAAGATTATCCGTAACACGAACTTCGAAGATGCGAAGGTGTTAGCAGAGCAGGCTCTTGCTCAACCGACAACGGACGAGTTAATGACGCTGGTTAACAAGTTCATTGAAGAAAAAACAATCTGCTAATCCACGAGATGCGGCCCAATTTACTGCTTAGGAGAAGATCATGGGTTTGTTCGATAAACTAAAATCTCTGGTTTCTGATGATAAGAAAGACACCGGAACTATTGAGATTGTTGCCCCGCTCTCTGGCGAGATCGTCAACATCGAAGACGTGCCGGATGTAGTTTTTGCTGAAAAAATCGTTGGTGATGGCATCGCTATCAAACCAACCGGTAACAAAATGGTCGCCCCTGTTGACGGTACCATCGGCAAAATCTTTGAAACCAACCATGCGTTCTCTATCGAATCCGATAGCGGCATTGAGCTGTTCGTTCACTTCGGTATCGACACCGTTGAGCTGAAAGGCGAAGGCTTCAAGCGTATTGCTGAAGAAGGTCAGCGCGTGAAAGTTGGCGATCCGGTCATCGAGTTCGATCTGCCGTTGCTGGAGGAAAAAGCCAAGTCTACCCTGACTCCGGTTGTTATCTCCAACATGGATGAAATCAAAGAACTGATCAAACTGTCCGGTAGCGTGACCGTGGGTGAAACTCCGGTTATCCGCATTAAGAAGTAATTCTTGCCGCAGTGAAGAATGGCGCCTTTGGGCGCCATTTTTTTTGCCTGTACTTGCGCCGCCATCCGGCGATGGTGCGGCGCACTGCCTGATGGCGCTACGCTTATCAGGCCTACAAGGTTGCGAACATTTCAGCGCCAATCCACGGGTTACAACTGCGAGGTCACCGGGCGAAAGCACTTCTCGCGCATCAGGATCTTCATCCCATCCGGGCCACTCTCCAGCATCCTGCGTTCGGAATCGGACACTTGCAACTCGCACTGATAGCCGCCAGTGATGCCAAACATCGCCCGCGCTACGCAAATATCTTCCAGCGCGTCCAGCCCGCTCGTTTCAAAATGCCCCACGATACGCCCCTGCTGGCGAACCACCAGCCGATAACTCTTCATCGCGCCTCCCCTGCCGGCGGCAGAATTAACTCATCACAGCCACACTGCTGTGTCCAGGTCATCACCTCCAGCACGCGCTGCGCCGCATCTTTTGCCGCGGTCGTCAGTTTTTTTCCCTGCACAATACCGCTGACCAGCTCGGCGCAGAAGAGATCTCCCGTCCCTTTTAACTCCGTCGCCACCCGCGGATGAGCAAAGACCTCCACGACCTGCGCGGTAACGACGGCAACCGTTATGGTCTCCAGAGATTCGCCCGGCGCGCTGGTGATAACCACCCATTTCAGCGTATCGGAAAGCAGCGATTGCGCCGCCGCCACCGCCTCTTCCAGCGTGCGACACGGTTTACCACTCAGCATCTCCAGCTCAAATACGTTCGGCGTTAGCCCCTGCGCCTGCGGCAACAAATGTGTGCGATAAGCCTGCGGAATTTCCGCCTGCACATACATTCCACTGTCGGTATCGCCAATGACCGGATCAACAAGAATACACACCTCCGGATGCGAAGCCCGGATCGCCATTAGCCACTTCGAAAGCAAGACAATTTGGTCTGCGCTGCCCATGTAACCGGTGGTAATCGCTTTTAATTCACGTAGCGCATCGCGCTCATTCAACGCCGTAAGGTAGCCTGCAAACCACTCGGCGGGAATAATGCCGCCATAAAAGGTTTTATAGTGCGGCGTATTGCTGAACAGCACCGTCGGGACCGCCGTCACGCGTAGTCCCTGCGCTTTAATGGCCGGAACAGCGATGCTGTTGCCTACGCTGCCGTACACGACCTGTGACTGGACGGCGACGATATCGGTCTGTAATGCCCGATGGTTGTCGTCGAAGAGCACTGACTGAATATCACTCTCTTGTCCCATAAAATTTTCCTCTCGCTGGACAGCAGGCTACCGCCTCATTATCATTGTCATATGCTAAAATTCATTTTGTCATAGGTCAATAATGATCGACGGAAAAACCGCTAACGAAATTTTTGACAGTATCCGTCAACACATTATCGCCGGTACGTTACGGGCGGAGGATTCGCTCCCGCCGGTACGGGAGCTGGCAAGCGAATTAAAGGTGAACCGCAATACCGTCGCAGCGGCGTATAAACGGCTGATAACGGCGGGACTGGCGCAAAGTTTAGGCCGCAATGGGACGGTGATTAAAGGCAGTCCGTCTCCCGTAGCGCTGGAAGGCGGCGATCCGCATACGCCTCTGCACGACCTTTCCGGCGGCAATCCCGATCCGCAGCGTCTGCCTGACCTTAGCCGTTATTTTGCCCGTCTCAGCCGCACGCCGCATCTCTACGGCGATGCGCCCGTTTCCCCTAAACTACACGCTTGGGCGGCGCGCTGGCTACGGGATGCCACCCCCGTCGCAGGCGAAATTGATATCACCAGCGGAGCTATCGACGGCATTGAAAGACTGCTTTGCGCGCATCTGCTGCCGGGCGACAGCGTCGCGGTGGAAGATCCCTGTTTTTTAAGCAGTATCAATATGCTGCGCTATGCCGGTTTTAGCGCCAGCCCGGTCAGCGTAGATAGCGAAGGAATGCAGCCTGAAAAGCTGGAACGGGCGCTAAATCAGGGCGCGCGGGCAGTGATCTTAACGCCGCGCGCGCACAACCCTACCGGCTGTAGCCTGAGCGCTCGCCGTGCCGCTGCGCTGCAAAATATGCTGGCGCGTTACCCTCAGGTAGTGGTCATTATCGACGATCACTTCGCCCTGCTTTCTTCGTCGCCCTGGCAGCCGGTTATTGCGCAGACAACGCAACACTGGGCGGTGATACGCTCCGTTTCCAAAGCCCTCGGCCCCGATTTACGTCTTGCTATTGTCGCCAGCGACAGCGCGACCTCGGCAAAACTTCGGCTGCGGCTAAATGCCGGTAGTCAGTGGGTCAGCCATCTGTTACAGGATCTGGTCTACGCCTGCCTGACCGACCCTGAGTATCAGCACAGGCTGGCGCAAACGCGGCTGTTTTACGCCGCCCGGCAACAAAAACTGGCCCGCGCCCTACAGCAATATGGCATCGCCATTTCTCCCGGCGACGGCGTGAATGCCTGGCTCCCGCTGGACACCCATAGCCAGGCTACCGCGTTTACGCTGGCAAAATCCGGCTGGCTGGTACGTGAGGGAGAAGCCTTTGGCGTAAGCGCGCCGTCTCACGGTCTACGTATCACGCTGTCGACATTAAATGACAGCGAGATCAACACGCTGGCGGCTGATATCCATCAGGCGCTAAATCGCTAACAGGAGAAAATAACGTGCGAGTTCATTTTGTTGTCCATGAGTCGTTTGAATCCGCTGGCGCTTATCTGAAATGGGCTGAAGATCGCGGTTATACCATTTCATGGTCGCGCGTCTATGCCGGAGAAGCGCTACCGCCCAATGCCGATGAGTTCGATATGCTCGTGGTATTTGGCGGTCCGCAGTCGCCGCGCACCACCCGCGAAGAGTGCCCGTACTTTGACTCTCGCGCCGAACAGCACTTAATTAATCAGGCGATTACGGCCCGGCGAATGGTTATCGGCATTTGTCTTGGTTCGCAGCTCATTGGCGAGGCGCTGGGCGCCGCTGTGTGCCAAAGTCCGGAAAAAGAGATTGGTCACTACCCTATTACGCTCACTGAAGCCGGTCTGCGGCATCCGCTTATCGCCCACTTTGGCTCCCCGTTAACCGTCGGCCACTGGCACAACGATATGCCAGGACTCACCGATCAGGCGACCGTGCTGGCCGAAAGCGAAGGCTGTCCACGTCAGATAGTGCAGTACGGCAATTTTGTCTACGGCTTCCAGTGTCATATGGAATTTACCGTCGAGACGGTTGAAGGATTAATCCAACATTCGCAGCAGGAGCTGGCCGACGCGCAAGGGAAGCGTTTTATCCGCTCGGTCGCCGAGATGCGCGCATGGAATTACCAGCAGATGAATGAAAAGCTGTGGCGTTTTCTGGATGAACTCACGCTGGCGCACTCACAGAAATAACCCCACCAGGAGTGCAACTTATTACCCGGCTAACGGTCTGAGGTGCAGTGATTATCGCATGAAAAAGGATTTTACCATGAAGAAAATTGTCTGCGCCGTCGTTGCGCTCCTGCTGACCCTCCCCGCCTGGGCGAAGCTAAACGCCCATGAAGAAGCGCGCATTAACGCCATGCTTAATGCGCTGGCGCAGAAAAAGGATCTGACATTCGTTCGTAACGGTGATGCGCATAACTGCGAGGAAGCCGTATCGCACCTGCGCTTAAAACTGGGTAACACGCGCAATCGTATCGACACCGCCGAACAGTTTATCGATAAATTCGCGTCGTCGTCGTCCATCACCGGAAAACCCTATATCGTTAAAATTCCCAGTAAAAGCGATGAAAACGCGCAGCCTTATTTACATGCGCTTATTGCGGAAACGGATAAGAATGTTGAGTAAGAAAAAATCATAATGCCAGGCGTGTTACTGTGGTTTTTTAAAGGCGTTATCGCGCTTCTGTTAGCGTTTGCTGTAGGGTTAATCGTTTACTATTATCTGGAAATTCGTCCCATAGCCCAGACCGCATTACAGAGCGCCTCTTTCTGGTTGTCCGAATCGCCGCAGACGCGTTTTTTGCGCCGCGCTGCAGCCAAAATACATCCCAAATCTTATACTGCCAGATTACTCTATACCCAAGCTGGCGTGGATGGGCATTTCAGGACCGCGATCTGGGTGTTCTGGTTGGACAGCCTGTACCGCGACGACGAGCTGTATGCCATGATGCTGGCGCAAGCGTATTATGGCCGGGATTCGCAGGGTAACGCGGTTTACGGTACGAAAAATGCAGCGTTAACGTTATTTCACGTACCAGTGACAGAGATGACCTGCCAGCAACAAGTACAACTGATTTATATGTTTAAAGCGCCGTCACTTTACCGGCCTGGTTCAGCCAGGCTGGTAGAAAGCAGCAAGCATTACATGACGCTTTGCCAGGAACAAATACAACAATAAGAACAACAGACGAGCTTTTATTATAAAAGACGGCGGTAATGCGCTGGCGCACATAGAAAATCGGCAAGATATTCCCGCCTGTCAAAGGCGCCGTTGCCTGTGTATATCCCAACCAGCTAAACCTGTTAGTTTAAATCCCTGCCCCCTGGCTGAAATGCTCTTCACCAAACACGCCGGTAGACAAGTAACGGTCGCCGCGATCGCAGATGATCGCCACCACTATCGCGCCGGGCGTGGCACGTGCGACGCGTAACGCACCCGCTACCGCGCCGCCAGAGCTGACGCCGCAGAAAATCCCTTCACGAACTGCCAGTTCACGCATGGTGTTTTCGGCATCATTCTGATGAATATCCAGCACCTGATCCACCAGGCTGGCGTTGAAAATGCCCGGCATATATTCCGCTGGCCAGCGGCGAATGCCCGGAATACTGCTGCCCTCTTCCGGCTGTAGGCCAACGATAGTGACCGGTTTTTCCTGCTCGCGCAGAAAACGCGACACGCCGGTAATGGTGCCGGTCGTGCCCATGCTGGAGACAAAATGGGTGATGCGACCTGACGTTTGCCGCCAGATTTCCGGGCCGGTGGTGGTGTAGTGCGCATATGGGTTATCGGGGTTATTAAACTGATCGAGCAGTTTACCTTCTCCACGTTCAGACATAGCGAGCGCTAAATCGCGCGCCCCTTCCATTCCCTGCTCTTTAGTGACCAGAATCAGCTCTGCGCCATAGGCCCGCATTGCCGCCCGACGCTCCTGGCTCATGTTGTCCGGCATCAACAGCTTCATGCGATAACCTTTCAGCGCGGCGATCATCGCCAGCGCAATGCCCGTGTTGCCGCTGGTCGCTTCAATCAGGACATCGCCCGGTTTAATTTCCCCGCGCTTTTCCGCCTCGACAATCATCGATAGCGCCGCGCGATCTTTCACCGATCCTGCCGGATTATTGCCTTCCAGCTTAACCCAGATTTCACTGCCGTTATCCGGCGCCAGACGTTGTAATTTGACCAGCGGCGTATTGCCGATGGTTTGTTCTAATGTATTCACGTTTTCAGCTCGTAAAAAAGCCCGGTATGCGTAGCGCCACCGGGCGATAACTATACAAATTAACCTATCAGGCCGATTGCGCCAGAGCAAGTTCCTCTTCACGCGTTTCAATACGCTGGTCGCCGTTATACAGACGCGCTTTTTGCAGTCCAACAAACAAACGCTCACCGCGCTGCGGGACGTCGTCACCCGCCATCACCACCGTCAGCGGATCGTGATACCACCCCAGCGGCTGCACCACTAGCTGTGTATAGTGACCTTTCGGGCTGGCCTCAATGACCTGTACTGGTAGCGGAGAATCCAGGCTGGTGCGGCGGCTAATATCCACCTCCCACGGACGCAGGAACAGATCGACCGGCCCCTGGTACGCGGGCGTATAACCCAGCGGCCAGCGATGCGCGCCAACGTGAAACTGCCCGCCGCGGACGGTGCCTGTCAGGCGGTTCACCTCGCCCATAAACTCCAGTACGAAGCGGGTTGCCGGTTCACGCCACACCCGATCCGGCGCATCAGCCTGTTCGATATTGCCCTGACTCATCACCACTACCCGATCCGCCACTTCCGTCGCTTCTTCCTGATCGTGGGTGACAAAGACGCTGGTGAATTTCAGTTCTTCATGTAGCTGGCGCAACCAGCGACGTAACTCTTTACGTACCTGGGCATCCAGCGCGCCAAAGGGTTCATCCAGCAGTAGAATTTGCGGTTCCACGGCAAGCGCGCGCGCCAGCGCCACGCGCTGTTTTTGTCCGCCGGAAAGCTGGGCGGGGAAACGATCCGCGAGGTGCGCCAGTTGCACCATCTCCAGCAATTGCGTCACTTTCGTTTTAATCGCCGCCGCAGTTGGGCGGTCGCGTCGCGGCAGCACCGTCAGACCAAAAGCAATGTTGTCAAACACCGTCATATGGCGAAACAGCGCATAGTGCTGAAACACAAAACCGACTTTACGCTCACGCGCGTGCAGACGGCTAACGTCCGTACCGTGGAAACGAATATGGCCGCTGGACTGATGTTCCAGCCCGGCAATAATGCGCAGCAGCGTCGTTTTGCCGGAACCTGACGGCCCCAACAAGGCAACCATCTGGCCGGAAGGAATATCCAGCGAGATATCATTCAGTACCTGAGTACGACCAAACGATTTCTTAATTCTGGCGATCTCAATGCTCATGATTTTCCTCCTGTTGCGCGCGTTTTTTCTGATTCTCCAGACGCCATTGCAACATGCTCTTCAAAAACAGGGTAATAATCGCCATTAGCGTCAACAATGCGGCGGCGGTAAAGGAGCCGACGGTGTTGTAGTCCTGCTCCAGTAATTCAATCTGTAACGGTAGCGATAACGTTTCGCCGCGAATCGAGCCGGACACCACCGACACCGCGCCAAACTCGCCAATCGCGCGGGCGTTGGTTAATACCACGCCGTAGAGTAGCGCCCAGCGAATATTCGGCAACGTCACGCGGCGAAACATTTGCCAGCCGGATGCGCCCAGTAAAATCGCCGCCTCATCTTCCTGACTGCCCTGGCTGAGCATCACCGGCACCAGTTCGCGCACCACAAACGGACAGGTGACAAAAATAGTAACCAGTACCATCCCCGGCCAGGAGAACATCATTTGCAAATTATGTTCATCCAGCCAGCCGCCCAACGGGCCGTTGGAGCCATAAAACAACAGATAGACCAGACCGGCCACCACCGGCGAGACGGCAAAGGGAATATCCAGCAGGGTCAGCAGTAGCTGACGTCCGGGAAAGTTAAAGCGCGTCACCAGCCACGCCAGCAGAATGCCGAACACCAGATTCACCGGCACTGCGATCAAGGCAATCAACACCGTCAGCCAGATGGCGTGCAGCATGTCCGGATCGGCCAGATTTTGCAGTACCGGCATTAACCCTTTGCTGAACGCCTGCACGAAGATGTAAATCATCGGCACCAGCAGGATAAACGCCGAAACCAGCATCCCGACGCCAATCAAAAACCATTTTCCCCAGTTAATGCGGGGGACGTCGTATCGCTTCAATTGAGTCACTTCCGCCATTAATGACCTACCACACGTCGACCAAAGCGACTTTGCAGAGTGTTAATTGAGAACAGCAGCAGCAGTGATGCCGCAAGGATCACTGAGGCAATGGCGCTGGCGGCGGGGTAATCAAACTCCTGCAAACGCACAAAAATCATCAGCGAGGTCACTTCTGTTTTCCAGGCGATATTTCCGGCGATAAAAATCACCGCGCCAAACTCGCCCAGGCTACGGGTAAAAGAGAGCGCCACGCCGGCAATCAGCGCAGGCGACAGCTCAGGCAGCACGACTTTGCGAAAACTTTGCAGCCGGGTGGCCCCCAGCGTTTGTGCCGCTTCTTCATATTCCGGCCCCAGCTCTTCCAGTACCGGCTGGACGGTGCGCACCACAAATGGAATGCTGGTAAAGGCCATCGCCACCGCAATACCGAGCCAGGTATAGGTCACTTTGATATCAAACTGCGCGAAAAACTGACCGTAGAAACCGTTCACTGAGAACAGTGAGGCCAGCGTTAACCCCGCTACCGCTGTCGGCAGCGCAAACGGCAGATCCATCAGCGCATCCAGCAACGTGCGCCCCGGAAAACGGTAGCGGGTTAAAATCCACGCCATCAGCAGGCCAAACACGCCATTAAAAATCGACGCCACAAATGCCGCCAGCAGCGTCACTTTATAGGCAGCCACCACCTGTGGGTTGGTCACAACATCCCAGTATTGCGCCCAGCTCATCTGTGAGAGCTGCATCACCAGTGCGCTCAACGGCAACAGCAGGATCAGGCAGACAAACAGCAAACTGGTGCCGAGGCTTAACGTAAAGCCGGGCAGCACGCGTCGGGAAGAAACGGCAAGCATTACTTACGCCCCGCCGCCAACAGTTTGTCCAGCTCGCCGCCGCTGGCAAAGTGCGTTTTCATCACTTCCGGCCAGGAACCAAACTTTTCTTCCACGCGGAACAGTTCGGTCTGCGGGAATTTATCTGCTTGCTTGCCCATGATTTCCGGGTTATTCACGCGGTAGTAGTAATGGGTGATGATGGTCTGCGCCTGCGGGCTATACAGCCAGTTCAGGTAAGCTTTGGCGGCTTTTTCTGTGCCGTTGGCCTTCACGTTTTTATCCACCCAGGCAACCGGGAATTCAGCAAGAATGTTCGTTTTCGGGATCACCACTTCAAATCCCTGGGCTTCATATTGTTTGCGGATGTTGTTCACTTCCGATTCAAAACTAATCAGCACATCGCCCAGACCACGCTCGGCAAAGGTAGTCGTAGCGCCGCGACCGCCGGTATCAAACACTTCGACGTTTTTCAGGAACTGGGTCATAAACTGTTCGGTTTTGGCTTTATCGCCGCCGTCCGCGTTATCCGCCGCTCCCCATGCCGCCAGATACGTGTAACGGGCGTTGCCGGAGGTTTTCGGGTTAGGGAGAATCAGCTTCACGTCGGAACGTACAAGATCGCTCCAGTCGTGAATATTTTTCGGGTTCCCCTTGCGCACCAGGAAGCCCATCGTGGAATAGAATGGCGAACTGTTGTTCGGCAGACGGCTTTGCCAGTCGGCAGGGATCAGTTTGCCTTTATCATGGAGAATCTGTACATCGGTCACCTGATTGTAGGTCACGACGTCTGCCTTCAGTCCCTGCAAAATCGCCAGCGCCTGTTTTGATGACCCGGCATGAGACTGCTTAATCGTCAGCTTATCGCCGCCGTTATCCTTCGCCCATTGTTGCTCAAACGGTGGGTTAAGGGCGGCAAACAGCTCGCGGGAGACATCGTATGAGCTGTTCAGCAGTTCCGTCGCCTGTACCTGACCGACCAGTAACAGAGACGCCGCCAGCGTCAGAGCATTTTTTTTCAGGAAGTTAACGGCCATTGCGCACCCTTATAAATTTAATGACTTTCTTATGGTCATCATATTTATAACCAGCGCTAAAGGAGTAACGGTTTTATATACCGTTTGTTGATTTGAAAGTTGAAAAGGGAATAAGAGAATCCCTCCCCACGCGGCGCGGGGAGGAGACCGGCATCAATCAGACGCCTACGCTTACGCTTTCAGGCAGGGTACTGCCGCCATCAATGACGTTTTGCGTTCCGGTAAGATAGCTGGACTCATCGGAAGCCAGAAATGCCGCCAGTTCCCCTACTTCCAGCGGATCGGCAAGGCGGCGTAGCGGAATGGCTTTTGCCATTTCCGTTAATACCGACTCCGGATCGTCAGGATTAGACTGACGGGCAATGCTTTCCGCCATCGGCGTTCTTACATAACCGGGGCAAATGGCATTCACGCGAATACCGGACTGCGCATACTCTACCGCCAGCGATTTGGTTAAACCGACAATGGCGGCTTTTGACAGCGCATAGGCCGTTTCACCCGGGTCCGCCACCATATCTCCCGTGACGGAAGACATCATCACAATGCGGCCATCTTTACGTTTAATCATCTCCGGCAGGACGGCTTTGGTGACGTTCCAGACACCTTTAATATTAATATCAATGTGGAAATCGCGATCTTCTTCACTCATATCGAGGAAGTTGCCCAGACGGCACACGCCAGCGTTATTCACCAAAATATCAATTCTACCTTCAGTCTCTTTGGCGCGCGCAACCGCCGCCTGCACCGAAGCAAAATCTCTGACGTCAGCCTTAACGGCAGTACAGCGATGTCCGCGCCCGCCCAACTCATCCGCCAGCTTTTCAATCTCATCGGAGATATCCAGCAAGATTAAGTTCGCGCCGTGGCGTGCGAATACGCGAGCGATCCCTTCGCCAATGCCCTGCGATGCGCCCGTAATCAATGCTGTCTTGCCCGTGAGTTTACCCATTTTCAATGTCTCCTTTTGAATATGGAGTCTTACACTCCATTAACACTGAAAATACAGTAATAACAAATAAGTGCTGAGGAATAGCTCACTAATTCAGGTAAATATTAGGTAAAAAAATCCCCGCGGAGGCGGGGATGGGCATTTTCATGCTGTTTCATGCTGTTCTGCCTGATGGCGCTGCGCTTATCAGGCCTACCAATCGTAGGTCGAATAAAGCGTTTGCGCTGCCATCCGACAGGGTTTTACCTTATAGCGCTAACAGGCGATCCAGCGACGGCGCAAAATAGTAGCCGCCAGTCACCGGTTTGGTGAAGCGCAGCATCGCGTCGCGTTTACCGTCGGTATCGCCGAACATACTCAGAAGCTGCTGTTCGATATTGTGCAGACGTGCGCAGTAAGCGCAGAAATAGAGACCATGAGTACCGCTGGCGGTGCCGTATGGCAGGCTCTGGCGCACAATCTTCAGCCCTTTGCCATCTTCTTTGAGATCGACGCGGCTCAGGTGAGACGTTGCCGGACGCGCATCGCCGTCAATCTCTTCATTGGCTTCTTTGGTACGCCCGATCATCATCTCCTGATCGTGAATACTCATCCGGTTAAGTTGCTTGAGATTGTGTTCCCAACGCTGCACGAACACATAACTGCCGCCGGCATCCACGCCATCTTTGATCACCGCCACTTCACGACGCGTCTCTTCGCCCGCCGGGTTCTCTGTCCCGTCGACAAAGCCGCTCAGATCGCGTTCTTCCACCCAACGGAAGCCGTGAACTTCTTCTTTCACGTCGATACAGTCGCCGAAGGCTTCCATCGCCGCCTGGGCAACAGAAAAATTCACATCGTGGCGCAGGGAAAGGATATGGATCAGCACGTCATACTGCGTGGCCGGCGCCAGCCCTTTACCATAAGGAATAAAATCTTTCAGTTCTTCCGCCCCGACGCCGCCACTCAGGGCACGCCAGGTATTGTTGCCAAACGCCACAACGGCCCCAAGATGGGCGTCCGGAAATTTGACTTCGAAGGTCGCCAGTTTATCGGCAAATGTTCTGCTGGCCGCGCGCAGGGCGTCCAGGTCGCCTTTTACATTGGCTTCAATCCAAATTGCCGCACGGCAATGTTCCGGCAAAATGCCACTTTGAACCTGAGACATGATTCCTCCTGAAAATGAGAATGCCACGCAGTCGTGGCATTAATGGAGGCTATTTTACCTTGTTTTTAAGCGAAGCGGTTTGTTCAGGCGCAAATTAACGACGCCAGATAATTTTGCGCACGTCCCAGTTTTTTAAGACGTCATCAGGAGGCATTAAGCCTTCCGGTCCGCTCCACTCGCCGGAGAAAACATAGCTAATATGCTGACTTCCCTCGGCTTTACATTCGACGCTGGTATGGCTATCGCTGGAAACCGGCTCGCAGTGACCAAACGCTTTGCTGTAAAGGTCGCTAAACGGCGTACCGATTTTGCCCCCCGCGGCGGTTGGGATATCGCTGTCCAGCACATCAATACGGCTCACGGTTCCCTGCTCGCCGTTGATCACCATCGCGACATTGTCGCCCTTCATCGCTTCGAAAAAGCGCACCACGTTGCCGTTATCGGTTTTCATACCGCTACGCAGGCGATAATCGCCATCTAATGCCTCTGCAATAGCCGGCTCTTCCAGCGGCGTGGCGGCGGTCAGCGCTCCCACGCCTTGCTCAGTGACTTCTGTCGAGGAACCAAACCAGTTCCATGGATTTGCGGCAGACCAGTTGACCGAGGAGAGCGTCGAACAACCAGTCAGCGCCAGCGGCAGTGCGAGTAAAGTCAAACGCAGCGATTTCATCTCACTTCCTTTCTTTTATTAATTAACGTTGGTTGGAGTACGGGTTCGCCAAAAAGTGCCGTTATTCTTTCTCAAGGGAAAAACAGGCACGCAAACGTTGATTGGTTAACAGCCAGATCAGCGCGACGATGTCCGCCAGCAGCAGCGCCAGCCCGACGCCGTTGACCGGGTCGCCACCCAGCCACATCACCGGCAGCCAGCACAACGACACCAGTTGAGCAAGAATCAGGAGTCCGCGCAGCCAGCGCCACACACCAGGAAACGCTTCACGCCGCCCGCTGAGCAAAAACGCCACTACCGCCGGAACGCCGGGCAACAGCCCCAGCCAAAAATTGTCATGGTCGGGATAAAAAAAGTTTAACAAAGTATTACCCTGTCCACGGGATGAACCGGCAATGACAAAGAGTACCCAGGCGCGCGCCTGAAGTAGCAGTACGCACCAGAACAGAAACGGCAGGCGTAAACGTCCGTGTACATCATAATCGGCTGGATGAAACTCAGTACTCTTCATCTTCAATCAGGCGTTTACCCAAACTTAGGGCGTCAGAATGCTCATACCCCAGACGTTCATACATGCCCAGCACAACGTCGTTATCATCGCGCACCATAATTTGGATTTTCGGACACCCGCGAGCGATGAGTTTTTTTTCCAGCCGGTTAAGCAACGCATTCGCAATGCCGCGCCCGCGGAACTCCGGGTGAACGCCTAGGTAATACGCCGAGCCGCGATGCCCGTCATAACCGCCCATTACCGTACCGACGACTTCGCCGCTAACTTCCGCAACGAGGAACAAGCTGACATCGTGATTCACCTTGCGTTCAATATCCATTTCAGGATCGTTCCATGGACGCAGCAGGTCGCAACGCTCCCAGAGGGTAATCACCTCTTCGAAATCTTCCTGGCGAAAAACGCGTATTTCCATGGTATTCGTTGCCTTTTCGGGTGGAAAAACCAAGATTATGGCGCAAACATCTGATTCAGCCAATATCTGACGCGATGTAGCGGAAAAAATGGCATAATGGCGATGTGTCACGTATTGAAATGAAAAGTAAAACAATTCTCATCACCAACCGTCGTAACGGATTACGCGATACGATATAACATCTTGAACTTAATTTTCACAACTCAGGCCGTATGAGCACTTTTAAACTCCTAAAAACTCTCACATCGCGCCGCCAGGTACTCAAAACAGGTCTGGCGGCCCTGACGCTGTCAGGTATGTCGCACGCAATAGCCAAAGAAGAAACGCTAAAAACCAGTAATGGTCACAGCAAACCCAAAACCAAAAAAACCGGCAGTAAACGGCTGGTGATGCTCGACCCCGGACACGGCGGCATCGATACCGGCGCGATTGGCCGCAACGGTTCTCAGGAAAAACACGTCGTACTGGCAATTGCCAAAAACGTGCGCGCTATTTTGCGAAATCACGGAATCGATGCGCGTTTAACCCGGACAGGGGATACCTTTATTCCGCTGTACGATCGGGTGGAAATCGCCCATAAGCACGGCGCGGATCTGTTTATGTCTATTCATGCCGATGGTTTTACCAACCCGAAAGCGGCAGGCGCTTCCGTTTTTGCGCTTTCCAACCGCGGGGCCAGTAGCGCCATGGCGAAGTATCTCTCCGAGCGTGAAAACCGCGCGGACGAAGTGGCGGGTAAAAAAGCCACTGACCGAGATCATCTATTACAACAAGTTTTGTTTGATCTGGTGCAAACCGATACGATTAAAAACAGTCTGACGCTGGGTTCGCATATTCTCAAGAAAATCAAACCTATACATAAATTACACAGCCGCACTACCGAACAAGCGGCTTTCGTGGTGCTAAAATCACCGTCAATTCCGTCGGTATTGGTCGAAACCTCGTTTATTACCAATCCGGAAGAAGAACGCCTGCTGGGCACGACGGCGTTTCGCCAGAAAATCGCTACGGCGATCGCCAACGGCATCATCAGTTATTTTCACTGGTTTGATAATCAGAAAGCACACACGAAGAAACGGTAATCATGAAACCCGATGCACATCACGTAAAACAGTTTCTGCTACGCCTGCAGGATGATATTTGCCAAAAGTTATCCGCTGTGGATGGCGCAAACTTTGTCGAAGATAGCTGGCGACGCGAAGCGGGCGGCGGCGGACGCAGCCGGGTATTACGCAACGGCGGGATTTTCGAACAGGCGGGCGTTAATTTCTCTCACGTTCACGGCGATGCAATGCCCGCGTCCGCCACCGCGCATCGGCCAGAACTCGCCGGGCGTAGCTTTGAAGCGATGGGCGTATCGCTGGTGGTGCATCCGCACAATCCGTATATTCCCACCAGCCATGCTAACGTGCGCTTTTTTATTGCCGAAAAACCGGGCTCCGATCCGGTATGGTGGTTTGGCGGCGGGTTCGATTTAACGCCCTACTACGGCTTTGAAGAGGATGCCGTTCACTGGCACCGCACCGCCCGCGACCTGTGCCAGCCGTTTGGTGACGATGTGTATCCGCGTTATAAAAAGTGGTGCGACGACTACTTTTTTCTCAAACACCGCAACGAGCAGCGCGGTATCGGCGGCCTGTTTTTTGACGATTTGAATACGCCGGATTTCGACCACTGCTTCGACTTTATGCAGGCGGTCGGCAACGGCTACACCCGGGCGTATTTACCGATTGTCGAACGACGCAAAGCGATGGTCTGGGGCGAGCGGGAGCGTAATTTTCAACTTTATCGCCGCGGGCGCTACGTGGAGTTCAATCTGGTGTGGGACAGAGGCACCCTGTTTGGTCTGCAAACCGGCGGGCGCACTGAATCTATCCTGATGTCGATGCCGCCGCTGGTGCGCTGGGAGTACGACTGGCAGCCAGAAGCGGGTAGCCCGGAAGCGGCGCTGAGCGAGTTTATTCAGGTACGCGACTGGATTTAACTTATTTATAAAGTAAAACAATGCAAACAAATACACGGAAAGTAGTAACCAGTGACGCCAAATGGCATCCCCATCTGGGTATAAGTTTTATTGGCTGCCTGCTTGCCATTACACTAGAAATATATTTTGAAGAAAGAATATTCATCCCTCATAGCGGAGGGGTGAGCTTCGGTCTGATCGTGCTTCTGGTTATCAATATGGTGACCATCCCTGTGGTCATGGCCCTGATAGCATTACTCTGCTTTATTATTCATATTCCGCGTAAAAGCGTTAACTGCATCTTGCTATGCCTACTGGCATGTATTTTGACGATAGCCGGTTTGTTTATCGCCTATCCGGTTGGCCGTTGAGTAAAAGCAGGCTCGTAGAAATAAACGAGTTCATTGTAGATAAAGAACTCGGTAATTCGCATTCTGACCTGGTAGCGTTGTACGGCATATAACACCGTTTTCGCCACGGCCGTTCCTAATTTACCCACGACCTTCTCACAGCTCGGTGGCCACCCGGCCTGGGTTCAGGATGCGGAATATCCAACGTGCCCAACGTGCGCGCAAACGATGATGTTCCTCGCACAAATAAGTTATGAAGATATTGAGAAATATGCCGATGGTATGCTTTACGGGTTTATCTGCGGAGACAAAATTGCGCGCGCTTCCCCGGAGGCGGCGCTGGCGCGCCTTGTCCGGGCTACCAACCACAGACGGCAGCGAATCCGTAGGCCCGGTAAGGCGCCAGCCGCCACCGGGCAATTTCCGACACGCGCACGTTATCAGCAACCGGAGAGCCTCCCCATCAATATCAAGCCCATTGCCGCATCCGTTGATGCAACGTCAACGACGGTTTTTCGGCAAATAATTGCTGATAATCGGTGGCAAATTGCCCCAGATGCCAGAATCCCCACTGCATCGCGGCATCTTTGACCGTGGCGCTCTGCGACCACGGGCTAATCAGTTCCCGGCGTACTGCGTTTAAGCGAATACGTTTCAGCCACGCATTGGGGCCAATGCCCAAAATGACGTGAAACGCATTTTGCAGCGTGCGACGGCTTACGTGTAGCTGGTTACATAAGTCGAGCACCGTCAGCGGCTCCGACATATTTTCCAGCACATATTCCCGCGCCCGCGACAGTAGCCTACGATATCCCTGATGGCTGATGCTTTCGGCGCTATGAATCGGCTTCGCCTCTTCCAGCATCGTGCCCATCGCCAGCAACAAATTATCACTCAAGACCTTACGCACCGCAGGTTGATGCAGGGTTTCAGGACTCTCGCTGAAGGTGGCCAGCGCCTGCTGCACAAAGCCCCACAGCGCCGCTTTATGCTGCTCTTTTACCTCCAGCGCTAACTGGTTACGCAGCATATGCAGCACCCTTTCCGAGTTATGCAAAAAAGTGGCCTGACGGGAAATAACATCTTCCGAGATAACGACACCCAGAATGGTGTAATCATCCGGCGTGCTCAGTTCAAACTCGGTGCCTCCCGGTCGGGTGGCAATCTCGGCGCTGCCGAGCCCCTGCGCGCCGATAAATCCCTGTTCGCCGCGCGTCGCCGGAATACCAAACCAGAAAGAGTTTGGCCAAACCAGACACGACTGACGCAGCGCCAGGCCGGTGTATTCACGGAACACCTGAATCTCATCAAGCAGGATTTCCGTGAACTCGCCATGAAATTTACCCGGGTGTAACTGATCGTAGATCTGCTGCCAGGCGGTGATAGTCAGAGCATGTTCATAGACATCCGTCGTCCGTCGCTGATGAACATTGTCCACCTCGACTCTGGGCGTAAGTTTAACGTCTTCGGGTAACGCTTCATGATAAAGATGGTGCAAATTCGCTGTACGGGTCTTTTTCATGATCTTCTATGCCGGACGCCCGCCAGGACGCCCGGCCCTCCGACAGATTAATTTTTGATGCGATAGCGACTACTGCGTTTACGCAACGCTCCGTCAGAAAAGAGTTGTTCCAGCACGTTTCTGGCCTGCTCCAGCGGCCAGCCAAAATGCGCGGCAACCTCTCCCGCCGTCATTCCCTGGCGTACTGATGCCAGCAGCGCCAGTAACGCTTCAGCGAACTCAGGCGTTGCGGGTACCTGGGGCGCTTTCTCAGTCGGCGTTGTCGCACGCGCAAACCCGCCAATCAGCCACTGGGTGTCCTCTTCCGGACGACCAATTTCTTTGCGACTAATCACACGGCCTGTGCGCTGCGCGGCGGCGCTTCCGGCATCCAGCGCCGCACGACACGCCGCCAGATCGCCCTCCACCACCAGCGTTAGCCTGCCAGGGTCGAGCACTTGATGACTGAGCAAACGCACGTTGGCCGCTTTCAGCATGGCATCCGCCGCATCGACGGCGGCGACCATTCCGTCCACTTCCAGTAATCCCAGGGCATTGATCATTGGCAGCCTCCGTTACGCACGCTGGACAGGGTTACGGGCGATATCCAGCACGGCGTCGGTAAAGGCGTTGCAGGCGGCTTTACACGCGGCCTGGCTTCCCGTTAAGAACGCGGCCGAATAGTTGGTTTCCGACGGCGGCGGCACGTAAGTCACCAGCTGAACGTCAGCGGATTTCATCGCCGCGTCAATGCCGAATGTCGCTTCCAGCGGCGGCGCCACCAGATAGGCCATTGGATCGCCCAGCGCAATACCTGCGGTAGACGAGAGGTACGAGCCGGTACGCGAAACCACATGCGCCAGGAACGCGGTATTTTCCGCATCGTTCGCCCACTGGAACGCCGCGCCGTTTTCAATGCTGGCGACCATTGCATCCAGACCGGCGCGCACTTCCGCCGGGTTCGGTCCGCCCAGCATAATCAACACCTCACCAGCGGTAGGCGACGGCCCGTGAGCCGCCCCGGCATAGAGGGAGCGGCCATAGACCACTTCCACCATCGCCTGTTTTGTCGCTTCGTCAGCGGCAATATAGGTCACATCATCAGAATCTGCCGTGATGAGTCCGAGACTACGTATATGTGGCGGTAATTTAAGTTCCCGCGCAAAGCCGTCATTCACGGAGGCAATCACGCGCATGGCAGTCACTGAAGGTCGAATTAAATCTAATGCAGGCATGATGTCTCCTTAACGGGTCATGTTGATGCCGGACGCTTTCTGCTCCAGCATCCGTTTGGCCAAATCCACAATCACGGCGGCGGCTTCTACTGGCGGCGTCCCCCCCTGATGAATGTTTGAAATACAGGTTCTGTCGGCCTCGACGGTGGTCGCCACGCGCGGGGAATAGACGGCGTAGCAGGAAAGACTTTCCGACTGCCCCAGCCCCGGACGTTCGCCCACCAGCAGGATGACGACCTTCGCGCCGAGAATTTCGCCAATCTGATCTTCAATCTTCACGCGGCCATAGCGCACAAAGAACGGCGTGCCGACGTTCAGCCCGGCCTGCTTCAGACCGGCAAGCAACGGCGGCAGGATCTCTTCATAGTTGGCGGTGATCGCATCCGTAGAGAGGCCATCAGAGACCACTACCTGCACATCCGGGTTCATCACGCACTGCGACTTCAGCGCGTCAATGGCTTCCGGGCTCAGGCGACGCCCCATATCCGGGCGCGTCAGGTACAGGTTTTGTCGCTGATCTCCGAACGTACTTCCAGCAGCCCTTGCGCTTTGACCCACTCTTCCGGCACTTCTTTGAGCACGGTGTCTTTCGAACGGGAGTGATCCGCCAGAAAGCGCAGCAGCGCCTGGGTACGTGGACGTGGGCCAGCGCGCCCCGTACAGACGCGTGCCGCAGTACTGCGACGCAGTTCGGTCAGCACGTCCGCACGATGTGGGTTCTCGACGCCAATCCAGGCTTTTGCCTCCGCGGAACCTAAATCCAGCGCGCAGCTTTCGGTCACCGTCGGCGCGGCGCACTGCGGCTTTGCGCCTTCCTGCGTTGACGGCGCGGCGGGCTGCGGTACGTCCTGTCCCATTGACGCCATCACGCTACGTACAATTTCTTCAATCTGTTTTTGATCCATGGTGTTATCCCCGCGTCATCAGAAGAACAGTGACGGATCGCCCGCCCGTTTGGTCAGACGACCGTTTGCCATAATGCCCATCGTTTCCAGCCAGCGTTCAAACTCCGGCGACGGCCGTAAATTCAGCAACTGACGGACGGTGGCGGTATCGTGGAAAGCGGTGGTCTGGTAGTTGAGCATGATGTCGTCGCCGAGCGGCATCCCCATGATGTAGTTACAGCCGGCAGTGGCGAGCAGAATCATCAGGTTTTCGTTAAGGTTCTGGTCGGCATCGGCATGGTTGGTATAGCAGCAGTCGCAGCCCATCGAGATGCCGCTCAGCTTGCCCATAAAGTGATCTTCGAGACCGGCGCGGATAATCTGCCTGTCGTTGTAGAGATACTCCGGCCCGATAAAGCCCACCACGGTGTTCACCAGGAACGGATCGTAGTGGCGAGCCAGCCCGTAGTTACGCGCTTCCATCGTCACCTGGTCGGCACCAAAGTTCGCGCCAGCCGACAGCGCCGAGCCCTGCCCGGTTTCAAAGTACAGGCAGTTTTCCCCGGCGATGCGGTTGAACTCCGCGCCCACAGCCCGCGCTTCGTCGAGCATCGCCAGTTCCACACCGAACTCTTTTAAGCCCTTCTCGCTGCCGCAAATGCTCTGGAAAATCAGTCCGCCCGGCGCGCCGCGACGAATCGCTTCGATCTGGGTGGTGACGTGCGCCAGCACGCAGCCCTGGGTCGGAATATTGAATTTATCGATAACGCCGTAAACGGTGTCGAGCACGCGGGTCAGGTTCTCCACGTCATCGGTCACCGGGTTAACGCCGATCACCGCATCGCCTGCGCCGAAAGAAAGCCCTTCGTAGATTTGCGCGGCGATACTCTGTACATCGTCACGGGTATCGTTCGGCTGCAAACGGCAGCTAAAGGTGCCCGGAATACCGATGGTGGTATTGGCTTTTTTGATCACCGGCATTTTCTTGCCGCCGTAGATCAGGTCGGCGTTGGAGCAGATTTTCGCCACTGCCGCCACCACTTCGGAGGTCAGCCCTTTGCGGGTAAACGCGATATCGTCCACGGAGGTTTCATCGCTCAGTACGTATTCGCGCAGTTCGCTGATGCTCCAGTTTTTAATCCGGTTATAGGCCGTTTCGTTGACGTCATCCTGAATCAGGCGCGTCACGCAGTCCTCTTCATAGGCAATCACCGGATTGTTGCGGATATCCGCCACCGTCATTTCCGACAGTACCTGTTTTGCCGCTACGCGCTCCTGCGAACTTGCCGCGGCAACCCCGGCCAGCACATCCCCCGAACGCAGTTCGTTGGCTTTAGCCAGTACCTCTTTTACATCCTTAAACTGATAAACATTGCCGAACAATGTGGTCTTTAGTTTCATAAGTCGTTCCCTCAGGAAGGAAATGCGAGTGATTTCACCGTCACCGGCACAACCGATCCGCCAAAAAGAGGCGTACCAATGTCGATATAGTCTCCCGCCCGCACGACCACCTCATCGATGACCGCCAGCGGAAGTTGCGGTAACTATGGGCGCAATAACATGCCCAGCGCTTTACCAAAATCCTGCTCGGCCACCACCAGCAGGGGATGTGGATTGGGATAACGCGCGACAAAAGCCGTCAGCGCGTTGATGACCGTGAGTAATGCGGCGTAACGCACCGGAAGCGTGGCGGGAAGCGCCAGCACGTAAGCGTCGGTTTGCGGGTCGAGATCAAGCTGGAGAAGCGCCTGCCGCCAGGCGTTCACCAGATCGGCGTCATCCTGCGGGATCGCCACCGGCAGGTTGCGCAGCGGCAGTTGGACGTCTTCCAGCCAGATAGTACTGCCGGAAAGCGAGAGCGTATGGGCCCCCGCGCCAATCACCGTGGCGCGCACGGTTTGCGCCGGAAACTGCACGTTCATCTCGCGCAGACGCGGGTGCTCATGCAGCGCGGTCGCCAGCAGCGGCCCGATATCAGAAAAGCAGAACGGATCGGCAGGTTGGTTGCGGTAGCATTCACCTACCCCACCGGAAAGGGTGATCACCTCTGGCGTAATATCGGCGGGCAGCAGCCCGGTTTGCATCAGCGATTGCGCCAGCGGCGAGAGCGCGCCAGTGATAACCTCGACGATGAGATCCGCCATCCGCCGCGCCACCTGTCCCAACTGTGCGGCAGCTAAGGCGCGAGCATCAGTACCCGAACCGAACACCTCATCGATAATCATCTGCCCCGGCTGATGGGCATAAACCACGCGCCCCTGAGCGTCGGTTTCCAGCAGGCGACCACCGACGTTAAGGCAAGCGGTGCCGCTGACTTTTCCCGCGTCAAACAGCGCGTAGTTAGACGTGCCGCCGCCGATATCAATATTCAGCACCCGGCACATCCGCTGCTCAGACAAGCTTTGCGCTCCGGCGCCGTAACCGGCAATGACCGATTCCAGATGCGGCCCGGCGCTGGCGACCACAAAGTCGCCCAGCGACTGCGAGAGCGCCATGACCGCCGGACGGGCGTTGCGGGTTTTGGCGCTTTCGCCGGTGATAATGATAGCCCCTGAGTCCACCGATTCAGGCGCGATGCCTGCGGCCTGATACTGGGCCAGAATCAGCGCTTTAAGTTCGGCCTCTTTCAGACCGCCCTGCTTATCCACGGGCGTAAAGAAGACCGGGCTTTGCCAGCTAATGTCGCGTTTGATGAATTCGTAGCGCGGCACCTGCGACACCGCCGCACGGTTAACCAACTCCAGGCGCGAGAAGATCACCTGCGTGGTGGTGGTGCCGATATCGATACCGACGCTCAGTAGCTGGCGAGTGTTCACGATTGCGCCTCCGCTTCGGTTTTCACCTGGGCGGCGTCATCTTTCGGCACCAGCATCATCGCCACGCCAATCGCCGTCACGCCGCCGATCAGCTTGCCGACAATCATCGGGAAGATCATGGCGTTCATGTTGGCAGCGGCGAAGCCTAAATGGTCGCCCAGCGCGAACGCCGCAGAGACGGCAAATGCGCAGTTAATCACTTTGCCGCGGGTATCCATCTGCTTCATCATGCCGAACATGGGGATATTGTTCGCCAGGGTCGCTACCATGCCTGCCGCCGCAATATTATTTACGTTCAGCAGTTTACCGACATTCATCAACGGTTTTTCAAACCAGCGGGTCAGTAACAGCACCATCGGATACGCGCCAAGCAGCACGCAGGAGATAGAGCCGATCACTTCAATGGCGCGCATCACTTCGCCGGGTTTGTCGCCTGGCGCCATAAAGATCGGGTCGAGTCCCGGAATCAACTCCCAGCCCAACAGGAATTTAATCACCGCAGCCGCCAGACCGATGGTGATCAGCGCCACCAGAAATTTGGCGAAAATCTGGAAACCGTTGATCATTTTTTCCGGGATGAACTTCAGCCCCAGCGCTACCAGCACCGCGACAATCAATACCGGGATCATGTTCATCAGGATCAGCGCGAAGGTAAACTCCACTGGCTGACCATTGATCTGCACGCCTGAGTACATGGCGATCAATCCCCCCGCAATGCAGCCAATGGGAATGGTGACGATACCCGCCAGTACGCCAAGCGCCAGGTAGCGGCGGTCAGACGGTTCGATAATGCCGAGCGCCACCGGAATGGAGAACACAATGGTCGGCCCCATCATCGACCCAAGTATTAACCCTGAGTATAGCCACGCCGCGACATCACCGCCGGCCAGCTCTTTGGCGAGGAAGAATCCGCCCATATCACAGGCCAGCAGCGTACCCGCGAACATGGATGGGTTCGCGCCCAGCATTTCGTATACCGGGATAATAACCGGCCCCAGTACATGCGCCAGCACCGGCGCCAGCGCGGTCATACCGACCATCGCCAGTCCCAGCGCGCCCATCGCCATAAAGCCCTCTTCAAACTGGCCGCCAGCCCCCTCGATACTCTTGCCAAATTTACCGAGGAAGCGCGCCGACCCGCCGAACTGCGACAGGATCCTGTCCACGGCGGCAATCAGCATAAAGAACATCATGATGTACATGATGATTTCGTTAATTCCCATAGCCCCTACTCCCTGTCATTTTTGATTTGTAAGCCGGATAAGACGTTTACGTCGCCTCCGGCATTAACGCCGTGTTATTGCCGGATGGCGGTGCGAGCACCTTATCCGGCCTACAGGCATTACCCGGCAGCCGCGTACAGGTCGATAATCTGTGCCTGTGTGGCGGTGCGTGGGTTACTGCGCAGACAAATATCCTCCAGCGCGGCTTGCGCCCACGCGCTGTAGTGTTCGGGTTTGGCGCCAGCGTCAGCCAGCCGTTTGCTCTGGCCCACTTCGGCAATCAGCTCGCTCACCGCCGCAATCGCATCGCGATCGTCCGATTTCTTATTGGTTAACGCCCGACCGATTTGACTGAAGCGTTCGCGGCAAACCATCCGGTTAAAGCCCATGACCGTCGGTAGCAGCATGGCGTTGGCCTGGCCGTGCGGAATATGCAGCGCCGCCCCTGGCTGGTGCGCCATCGCGTGACACAGCCCCAGACCGGCGCTGGAAAAGGCCATTCCCGCCATACAGGAGGCCAACAACATATTTTCACGCGCCGCCAGATCGTGGCCGTACCCCACGGCTTTCGGCAGCGATTTGCCAATCATCGCTATCGCGCCAATCGCCAGGCTGTCGGTAAACGGCGTGGCGTTGAGCGCGCTGTAGGCCTCAATCGCATGCGTCAACGCATCGATACCGGTCATCGCCGTCACGTTTGGCGGAACGCCTTCGGTCACGGCAGCATCAAGAATCGCCACGTCCGGCATTAGTGACGCGTGTGCCAGCACCTGCTTGCGCCCGCTGACCGCGTCGATAATCACCGTCACGTTGGTGGTTTCAGAACCGGTTCCGGCGGTGGTCGGCACCGCAATCAGCGGCAGACGCGGGCGTAATGTACTGCGCTCGGTCATGGCGCTCAGCGTCTGGTCAGGGTTAGTCACCAGCAGGGCGACCGCTTTCGCCGCGTCCAGCACCGAACCGCCGCCAAAGGCCACTACGCCGTCGCACGCCGCCTCACGCAGTTGCGCCACCGCCGCGCAAACATCGGTGATGCACGGCTCGCCTGGCGGACACGGCCAGACTGTCATCGCCACGCCTTTCATCGCCAGGCTGCGTGCCAGCGGCGCGGTCATTCCCGCCTGATGCAGGAAGCTGTCGACCATCACAAACAGATGGCTTACGCCTCGCGCTTGCGCTTCCTGGCCGCAGGCGCCGAGCGCCCCAAGTCCGCACAGCGTGACCGGCGGTACGCTGAACGTTTTCACCCGTTGCAGATTCAGGGTGTCGAATGCCTGAAACAGCGCCGTCTGTAGTTCAGCTTGCATAGAGTCCCTCCGCTTTCGCTCTCCCGCTGTTGGCTATCGCCAGCGGGGTCATAAACAGGCTGTGCTGCGGTAAATGCACCTGTAACTCCGGGAAACGCTGGCGAAATAACGCCTCCACGCCCGGCTGCATACAGGAACCGCCCGCCAGCCATAAATCTGTCACTCCCTGCCCGGCAATATGGCAAGCGACGATTTCCGCCATCTTTTCGTACACCGGCTTCACTACCGGCCAAATCTCCTGCGCGTTGCTGCGCTTGTACTGTTCCGCCTCTTCCAGGGGAATACGTCGGTTGCCCGCCAGCGTCAGGGAGATATGGTGCCCGCCAGTGGCTTCATCGGCGGAGTAAGTCACCTTGCCCTGTTTGACGATGGCAATGCCGGTAGTGCCGCCGCCAATATCCACCACGCCTGCATTATCAAGCGCCAGCAGATCCGCCACCGCCGTCGGTTCATCCAGTACGTGGCTGACTTCTAACCCAGCAGACTCCAGCACGTTGATCGAAATACGCGGGTCAGTACCCGGTGGGAACGAGGTCGCCGCGTGGGTGAAGCGGCAGCCGAGCTGCTGTTCAAGGGTGTCGAGATGGCGGCGCACGAGGGTGACGGCACCGAAGAAATCCCAGACGATGCCGTCACGCACAACGTCGGCCCAGTCAAGGCACACCGCCACCGGCTGGGCGTTGCCGTCGACCACCATCGACACCACGTCGCAGGTGCCCAAATCGACGCCCAGCCACAGCGGTGTATCGCTGGCGGCGGGCGTCTGGTTACACAGGGCCGCCGCTTTTTGCAGTCTTGGGGTGAGCCAGAGTTGTTCGTCGTGCGCCATGAGTCATCCCTTATACAATGCGAAACGCATCCACCAGCACGCATCGACGCAGCCGCACAAAGGTACGCGCGCTGGTCACCCCTTCGCCGGTTAGCGTGGTGATGGTCATGGTGGTCCAGCCTTCACCGCCCAGTCCGAGACCAGCAATGCACGGACCGTTTTTGACGAAAATACTGGTATCAATGGCGTTCGCCATCTGGTTCATATTGTCGATATTGCGCGAGTGCATTGCCGCGGTGTAGTGGCAGCCGCCCTCAAGCTGGACCGCCAGCGCAATGGCTTCTTCAACGTTGGCGACCCGCACCACCGGCAGTACCGGCATCATCATTTCAGTGACGGCAAACGGATGGTTAGCTGGCGTTTCCACAAACAGCAGGCGCGTTTGATCCGGGACGTTCAGGCCGATGGCTGCGGCGATCTTGCCCGCGTCACGACCGACCCAGTCACGGCTGACGGTGCCTTTGCCGCGCTCATCAATATTCTTCAGCAGCACCGGCTGGAGCTGTTCGGCCTGAGCGGCGGTCAGTTTCACCGCGTGCTGACCTTCCATCAGACGCATCAGCTCGTCGGCGACGCTATCCACCACAATCAGCACTTTTTCGTCGGCACAGATGATGTTGTTATCAAACGACGCGCCTTTAACGATGGATTGTGCAGCGCGCGGCAGGTCGGCGGTCTCATCCACCACCACCGGGGGATTACCGGCACCGGCGGCGATCAGGCGTTTATTAGTATGTTTACGCGCCGCGTCCACCACCGCTTCGCCGCCAGTCACCACCAGCAGGCCAATACCGGGATATTTGAACAACCGCTGGGCGGTTTCGATATCCGGGTTCGCCACGGTGACCAGCAGATTTTCCGGGCCGCCGGCGGCGACCACCGCCTGATTGAGGAGGGTGATTGCCCGCTGAGAGACCTTTTTCGCCGCCGGATGCGGGGCAAACACGACGCTGTTGCCTGCGGCAATCAGGCTGATGGCGTTATTAATCACCGTCGCCGCCGGATTGGTGGACGGCGTGACCGAGGCCACCACGCCCCAAGGCGCATTTTCAATCAGCGTCAGGCCGTTATCGCCGGTCAGCACCTGCGGAGATAAACACTCGACGCCCGGCGTGCCGCGCGCCTGCGCCACGTTTTTAGCAAATTTATCGTCAACGCGTCCCATGCCGGTTTCGCTGACGGCAAGCTCCGCTAATTCTCGGGCGTGTTTTTCGCCCGCTTCGCGAATGGCATGAATGGCAAGCTGGCGCATCGCCACGCTCTTCAGCCCCTGCTGGGCCCGTTTTGCTGCCGCCACTGCGTCATCCAGGGAGGCAAAAACGCCCATCTCATGAACAGTGCTGGCCGGCTGGCTGCTGTCTTTCATTTTCAGCAGTACCGCTTTCACCACCTGTTCAATATCCTGTTGATTCATGATGTTCAGTCCTATTTATGGAAAACCACTTTCCCGCCAGCCACCACTTCATCGACGATGCCAATGACGCACAGATCGACCGGTGATAATTCGCTGCGATGCGCCTGGCGTGCGGAACTGCCGCTGACCAGCAGTACCCACTCTCCGGTTCCCGCCCCGATACTGTCGATAGCGACGGCACACTGCCCGTCGGGGTTGCCCTGGGCATCGATCATTTCCACCATCAGCAATTTGTCATGCGCCAGTCCCTGATGGCGGACGGTACATACGATTTGTCCTGTGACGACTGCCAGTTTCATATCCGCCTCCATGGATTGCCCGTTGGGTCGTAGGCCTTGAATCTGCGCACCATCAGGCAATGGCGCGCATTCATGCCGGATGGCGACGCTGCGCGTCTTATCCGGCCTACCATCAAATGTTGCTGTCGCCTTTGAAGCTGATCGGGAACACTTCTTCCAGATCGCCGTGCGGGCGTGGAATCACGTGTACGGAGACCAGCTCGCCAATGCGCTGCGCCGCAGCGGCGCCAGCATCGGTTGCGGCTTTGCACGCCGCCACGTCGCCACGCACCATGGCCGTACACAGGCCACCGCCAATCTGCTTCACGCCGACCAGCTTCACGCGCGCGGCTTTTACCATCGCATCGGAGGCCTCAATCAGCGCAACCAGGCCCCGGGTTTCAATCATTCCTAATGCTTCCATCGTGTTTTCCTCTCATTAAAGGGGTCCAGAACGGGACCGTTCATTCAACCAGTGTGTGTAAGCTGCGTTCGCGGCTCACGTCAGCCTGGCGCGGCACGGCTGCCACCAACGCCAGTTCGATAATTTCCTGCACGCTACAGCCTCGGGAGAGGTCGTGAAGCGGCGCGGCAAGCCCCTGAATTAGCGGCCCAACAGCGCGATAGCCTCCCAGACGCTGAGCGATTTTGTAGCCAATATTGCCCGCCTCCAGCGACGGGAAAATCATCACGTTGGCGCGGCCTTGCAGCGGGCTGTCAGGCGCTTTTTGCGCGGCGACCTCCGGTACGAAAGCGGCGTCAAACTGCAATTCACCGTCCACAAGCAGTTGCGGCGCACGTTCGCGAACGAGCTCTGTCGCCTGCTGCACGTTGGCAACATTGGGGTGACGGGCGCTGCCGTTGCTTGAAAATGACAGCATCGCCACGCGCGGCTCTTCGCCGGTAATGGCCCGCCAGGTGTCGGCGCTGGCGAGAGCGATATCCGCCAGCTGCGCCGCCGTCGGCTGCGGCACTACGCTGCAATCGGCGAACCCTAATGCCGGACCGGCATACTGCGGCAGCATCAGGAAAATAGACGACAATGTTTTGCACCCGGGTTGCAGGCCAATCACCCGCAGCCCTGCGCGCAACACGTTCGCCGTTGACGACAGGTTGCCTGCGATACACACATCAGCCTCACCGGCGCTCACCATGGCGGCAGCGAACATCAGCGGATCGCTAAGCTTTTCCACTGCGTCCGGCGGCGTTTTTTCTCCGGCACGGGCAAGCCAGCGTTGCGCAAAACGCTGGCGCATACTCAGGTTGCTGTCTGGGTCGATGACCTGAATGCCATCCATCGCCATACGATGACTCAGGGCAAACTGACGCAGCGCAAACGGACTGGCGACCAGAACGGGGCGAGCCAGACCGTACTGTTGCAGGTAATGCGCCGCTTTCAGCACGCGTTCGTCCAGCGCATCGGGAAAGACGACTCTGGCGGGGGCGCGTACCGCCAGTTCGCGGGCGCGTTCAATGATCATGGCTTCTCTCCCAACCGTTGTTGAATTTGGGCGACCGTCAGCGGATGTTTCGCCACGCTCAAAATCATCATCACGTAAACCGTACTGGAGAGACGGTTCAGCGCCTGTAAAATGTCCGGGCGCAAGACCTCAAAACTACGGGTAATAAACACTTGTGCGGCGAGGGTTTCCATTTCGCGGACTTTGGTTCGCAGCAGATTAAGCAGCGCCGCATCGCGACCGTGGCTGGCCTCCGGCACCAGGTGATCGTGGTCGAGATAGCGCAGCGGCTGGTGGGAAAGCCGATGCAGCTCATCCTCGTTCAGCCCGACGATAGACTGCGCCGCCAGTGGTTCATCTATAGCGTCGGCGCGCATAATGTTGCCCAGCCGCGAGCGGATATCGAAAAGCCACGGCTGCCAGGGTTCCGCCAGTTCGATTTGTAGCCACACGGTCAGCGCGATGGCGCTGTCGAGCGCGGCGCGAAAGCCGAGGCGCGGGTCGCTTTTGGCGACCATTTTGTCCGCCGTCAGATGGGTCAGCGTATCGGGCTTTTTCACCACCGGCTGGCGGCACAGTTCACAGCAGGCCTGTGGGTGCGTATCGCTACTGGTTAAGCCATGTACCGGCTGCTGTTCGTCATCATCGACAAACAGCCGGCCTTGCGGATCCAGAAACTTAATGCGCAGGCGGCGGCTTTCCAGCAGCTCCCGGGCCGAGGGCGTCAGTCGTGCATCAGCGGGCAGATGGATTTCCGATCCTTCGCTGAGCGTATGATTCGCTCTGAGCCACGTTTCGGTGATGAAATCGTTCATACGGATTGCCAGTTTGCAGGCCAGGCGACGTACAGAAAGCGCACGGACGTTGGCGTGCCAAATTCAATGCTGGAGCCTTTAGGGATGAACATGACATCTCCGGCTTTGGCAATCATGGTTTCGCCTTCATGGCGTACGTGCAGTTCACCCTCCAGCACCATGTCGATTTCGTCGTAGTTCAGCGTCCACGGGAAAAAGGCGTTGTCCCACTGCATAAACCCGGCGGCCATGCTGCTGCCGTCCTGCTCTGTAACCAGATCGGTTAAGCCGACGCAGTGCGGTTCGGCGCCGTCGAAGCGGCCAAATTTCACGCTGCTGCCGTCAATGACTTTCACGCCGCCTTTACCCGTGACGGAGGTAAAGCTCGGCTGCATCGTCCCCAGTTCCAGCGACTGCTTTTCCTTCAGCACTTTTTCCATCAATTGCGCCACCAGGCTTTCAGTAAACTGCCCTTCCGGGAGCTGCGCGATGATGGCTTCCCGAATGCGCTGGCTTTCGCTTTTACACGCCTGCGCCGATGTGGATGCCGGGACGGACTCGTCGCATTCGGTAATCGTGAAGCCCAGTAGTTCCGCCACTTCGCGAGCCTCCGGGGTAATAATGCTGGCGCGCAGCACTACCGACATCGCCTGTTCGCCGCGGGCGTGGGCCGCACGAATATCGTTAGCTGTGATAAGTTTTTTCACCTGCCTCTTCCTCCTGTTCACTGAGAGCCGCCAGATAATCCACCAACTGCCGCACGCTTTGCGGGTCGTGGCCGTTGAGCTCGAAAATCGGCTCCCGGAACCCAATCTCGCAAAGCAACTGCCGCGTAGCGGCGACGTCGGCATCCGGCATGTCCGTTTTGCTGATAACGGCGATATGTCGTTTACGGGTTCCAACATCCAATAACCCGGCAGGTAAGCGACTTTCTTTATCGTTTGCCGCGTGGACATAAATCAGCGTGTCCACATCCTGCAACGTGGTAATTAAGGCGTGATACCAACGGGGATGGCTAAAATATTCACCCGGCGTATCGATATCGCCATGATCATTAAATTCCACGGCCTGCGTTTTTCTGGCGAGGGAATAATTTCCCCGTAACGCGTTAAAAAGCGTTGTCTTTCCGGCACCGACCGCGCCGACAAAAGCAATACGTTTCATTACCGCCACCAATTAACTTTTTGTTAACTCACACAGGGTAAAGTTTAATAATCGCCCCAGCCCGCTGACCGTCTGTAATAGCGCTTCTTCTACTGCGCCGACGGTGCCATAAATCACCAGCGCACCGCTAAATCTGTCGAGAAAACCGATGTGTACATCCGCAGCCTTCATCGCTAAATCGCCAGCGATCATCGCCGTTTCTCCCGGCGTTAAGGTCATAATGCCAATCGCGCCAGCATCGGGAACGCCGATCTTTTTCGCCAGTTCTTCACCAGGGTGCGCAATGAGATGCGCCAGCGTGACCTGTTTGCCCGGCACAAATTCCTGAATAATGCGTTCTTTATTCATTGCTCACCGTCTCCACTGAAACTGCCGTCATCGTGGCAATTTTTTGTCGGAGTAAATAACAAAACTCGGCAAGGTGATGTAAAAGGTGAGGTAGATCACTAAGAGAAAGAAAATAAAAGGGACTTCTGTCGAAGGTGTTAACGATAAATATCGTGGTGCATCACATTTTCAGGCGTCATTCTGAATTTAAGCTTGTTCCGCAATAAATACCCACCGGCTATTCTTTGTATTACTACTATTGATAAAAATAATGCGTATCACTCGATTTGTGCATAGTACAGATTCAGTGAAATAAGTAGGGGTAACGCAATAGGTTCCAGAATATCCCCACCCGAGCCTTTCATACCATGGCGAAGCCCAGCGGCGCATAAAAAAAGCGCAGGAGAACCTGCGCCAGAAGAGAGAGTAATGCGTTATTAAAGCGGCGTGGTTTGCGCTTCAACTACCGCTAACGCCACCATATTCACGATACGGCGTACAGAGGCGATCGGCGTTAATACATGTACCGGTTTAGACACGCCCATCAGGACCGGGCCGACCGTGACGCCTTCGGAACTGGAGACGCGGAGTAAGTTGTAACTAATGCGGGCGGCTTCCATATTCGGCATCACCAGAATATTGGCGGCTCCCTTCAGCGGACTATCCGGCATCCGGTCATTACGAATACTTTCCACCAACGCCGCATCACCGTGCATCTCACCGTCAATCATCAGATCGGGCGCTCGTTCGCGTACCCGCTCAAGGGTTTCGCGCATTTTGCTGGCGGACAGCGAATTTGAGGAACCAAAGTTAGAGTGCGACAACAGCGCGACTTTCGGCTCAATACCAAAGCGGCGAACGGTTTCCGCCGCCATTACGGCGATCTCCGCCAACTGTTCCGGCGTGGGATCTTCGTTAACATAAGTGTCGGCGATAAAAGTGTTGCCGCTTGGCAGCAGTAAGGCGTTCATCGCCCCTGCCGTATGCACGCCGTCACGGTAGCCAAAGACGGCTTTCACGACGCTGAAATGCTCATGGTAGTCGCCGATGGTGCCGCAGATCATCGCATCCGCTTCCCCACGCTGCACCATGATCGCGCCAATGGCCGTATGGTTGCCGATCATCGCACGCTGCGCCTGTTCCTGAGTTACCCCGCGACGCTTCATGATCTGGTAATACTCGCTCCAGTACTCTTTGAAGCGTGGATCGGATTCATTATTCACGATCTCGAAATCAACGCCCGCTTTGATCTGTAGCCCCAGTTTCTGGATACGCATTTCGATCACGCTCGGACGTCCGATCAGGATGGGCTTCGCCAGCCCCAGGGTTATCAACTCCTGGGTTGCGTGCAGCACGCGCGCCTCTTCCCCTTCCGGCAGCACTACACGCTTCGGATCTTTGCGTGCCTGCGAGAAGATCGGCTTCATGAACAGGTTGGTTTTGTAGACAAACTCGGTCAGTTTATCGATATAGGCATCAAAGTCAGCAATCGGGCGCGTCGCCACGCCGGAATCCATTGCCGCTTTCGCGACCGCCGGAGCGATTTTGACAATCAGACGCGGGTCAAACGGTTTCGGAATAATGTATTCCGGCCCAAAGCTCAGGTCCTGATCGCCATAGGCCGAGGCCACCACTTCGCTCTGTTCGGCGTGCGCCAGCTCGGCAATCGCACGGACCGCCGCCAGTTTCATCTCTTCGTTGATCGCCGTCGCGCCGACGTCCAGTGCGCCGCGGAAGATAAACGGGAAGCACAATACGTTGTTCACCTGGTTCGGATAGTCGGAACGACCGGTACAGATGATGGCGTCCGGACGCACTTCTTTCGCCAGCGGCGGCAGAATTTCCGGTTCCGGGTTGGCCAGCGCCAGAATCATTGGCGCGCGGGCCATTTTCTTCACCATCTCCTGAGTCAGCACTTTCGGGCCTGAACAGCCGAGGAAAATATCCGCGCCGTCAATGACCTCATCCAGCGTGCGCTTGCCGCTGTCGTCTACCGCATAGGCCGCTTTGGTCTCCGCCATATTCGGCTCACGGCCTTTGTAAATAACGCCCTTAGAGTCGCACACCACGATGTTGTGCTTTTGCATCCCCAACGCGACCAGCAGGTTCATACAAGCGATTGCCGCCGCCCCTGCGCCGGAGACGACCATCCGTACGTCGGAAATATTTTTCTCTACGACTCGCAGACCATTAAGAATGGCGGCCGTACTGATGATCGCCGTTCCGTGCTGATCGTCATGGAAAACCGGGATGTTCATGCGCTCGCGCAGTTTCTGTTCAATATAGAAACATTCCGGCGCTTTAATGTCTTCGAGGTTAATGCCGCCAAAGGTCGGCTCCAGCGCCGCGACCACGTTGATAAATTTGTCCGGGTCAAGCTCATCGGCTTCAATGTCAAACACATCGATGCCGGCGAATTTTTTAAACAGAACGCCTTTGCCTTCCATGACCGGCTTGCCGGCCAGCGCGCCGATGTTGCCTAACCCCAACACCGCTGTACCGTTGGAAATGACCGCGACAAGGTTGCCGCGCGCGGTGTATTTGTAGGCTGCCAGCGGATCTTTTTCGATTTCCAGGCAGGGTGCCGCCACGCCTGGCGAGTAAGCCAACGCCAGATCGCGTTGGGTGGCAAGGGGCTTAGTCGGAGAAACCTGAATTTTACCGGGTACCGGAAATTCGTGGAAATCAAGGGCGCTTTGTTTTAACTGCTCATCCATCTTGTTGTTCCTTTCACGTATCGTTCAAAAAGTGACGCGGCCTGGTGCGCCGCACATTATCACCGTACTGCGCAACACAAACTTTGAAGGTCTGCAAACTATCACGATGCGGCGCAAGAGTTTGTTATCAACTTATAACGGCCATGTTACCTGCTTATACCAGCAATACCATGCCTGTCTGCTATGCTTTTTGGTTATGTAGTGTATCAATCTTTCAGAAGTGTGAATCAACACACTCATCTAACACTTTACTTTTCAAGGAGTATTTCCTATGAACCAGCTAGACGGCATCAAACAATTCACTACCGTCGTCGCCGACAGCGGCGACATCGAGTCCATCCGCCACTACCAGCCGCAGGATGCCACGACAAATCCCTCTTTACTGCTGAAAGCCGCCGGGCTTGAGCAGTATGGTCATTTGATTGAGGATGCGATTGCCTGGGGAAAAAAACACGGCGGTACGCAGGAACAACAGGTTGCGGCAGCCAGCGATAAACTGGCGGTCAATTTTGGCGCGGAAATACTGAAAAGTATTCCCGGTCGCGTCTCCACTGAAGTCGACGCGCGGTTATCGTTCGATAAAGAAAAAAGTATCGAGAAAGCACGCCATCTGGTGGATCTCTACCAGCAGCAGGATGTTGATAAATCACGCATTCTGATCAAGCTCGCCGCGACCTGGGAAGGTATTCGCGCCGCCGAACAGCTCGAAAAAGAAGGCATTAATTGCAACCTGACGTTGTTGTTCTCTTTTGCCCAGGCGCGCGCCTGCGCCGAAGCGGGCGTCTATTTAATCTCTCCGTTCGTGGGCCGAATTTACGACTGGTATCAGGCGCGTAGTCCGCTGGAGCCGTATGTCGTGGAGGAAGATCCCGGCGTGAAATCGGTACGCAATATCTACGATTACTTTAAACAGCATCGCTATGAAACCATCGTGATGGGCGCAAGTTTCCGCCGTACTGAGCAAATCCTCGCGCTAACCGGCTGCGATCGACTGACTATCTCCCCTAACCTGCTTAAAGAGCTGAAAGAAAAAGAAGAACCGGTAATCCGTAAACTGGTGCCTTCCTCGCAGATGTTCCACCGTCCTACGCCAATGACGGAAGCGGAGTTCCGCTGGGAACATAATCAGGACGCGATGGCCGTAGAGAAGCTGTCGGAAGGTATCCGTCTTTTTGCCGTTGACCAGCGCAAACTGGAAGACCTGCTTGCCGCCAAACTATAAACCTTGCATGGAGTGATTTATGTCCCGTAAAGACCTTGCCAATGCGATTCGTGCGCTGAGCATGGATGCCGTTCAAAAAGCCAATTCCGGGCACCCCGGCGCGCCGATGGGGATGGCGGATATCGCTGAAGTGCTATGGAACGATTTTCTTAAACATAACCCCACCGATCCGACCTGGTATGACCGTGATCGTTTTATCCTTTCCAACGGTCACGCCTCCATGCTGCTCTATAGTCTGCTGCATTTAACCGGTTATGACCTGCCGCTGGAGGAGTTAAAAAACTTCCGTCAACTGCACTCTAAAACGCCAGGTCACCCGGAGATTGGCTATACGCCCGGCGTTGAAACCACCACCGGACCGCTGGGCCAGGGGCTGGCGAATGCCGTCGGGCTGGCGATTGCCGAGCGTACGTTAGGCGCACAGTTCAACCGGCCGGACCATGAGATTGTCGACCACTACACCTATGTCTTTATGGGCGACGGCTGTCTGATGGAGGGGATCTCGCATGAGGTGTGTTCGCTGGCTGGTACTCTGGGGCTGGGCAAACTGATCGGCTTTTACGATCACAACGGCATCTCCATTGATGGCGAAACCGAAGGCTGGTTTACCGACGATACCGCCAAACGTTTTGAAGCCTACCACTGGCATGTCGTACATGACATTGACGGGCACGATCCGGAAGCGGTGAAAAAAGCCATTCTCGAAGCCCAGAGCGTAAAAGACAAACCTTCGCTAATTATCTGTCAGACGGTGATAGGTTTTGGCTCGCCGAATAAAGCCGGGAAGGAGGAGTCGCACGGCGCGGCGCTGGGCGAAGAAGAGGTGGCGCTGACCCGCCAGAAGCTGGGATGGCATCATCCGGCGTTTGAGATCCCAAAAGAGATTTACCGCGCGTGGGATGGCCGTGAAAAAGGCGAGAAAGCGCAGCAGCAGTGGCAGGAAAAGTTTGCTGCTTATGAGAAGGCTTATCCTGAGCTGGCCGCGGAGTTTACCCGCCGGATGAGCGGCGGACTGCCGGAGACATGGGAGTCCGCCACGCAAAAATTTATTAACGACTTGCAGGCTAATCCGGCCAAAATCGCCACCCGTAAAGCATCGCAAAATACGCTCAATGCCTACGGTCCCCTGTTGCCGGAACTGTTGGGCGGATCGGCGGATCTGGCGCCGAGCAACCTGACTATCTGGAAAGGTTCGACCTCGTTGAAAGAGGATCCGGCAGGTAATTACATCCACTATGGCGTGCGCGAATTCGGCATGACCGCCATTGCCAACGGCATCGCCCACCACGGCGGCTTTGTACCGTATACCGCCACGTTTCTGATGTTTGTCGAATATGCGCGTAACGCGGCACGTATGGCGGCCTTAATGAAAGCCCGGCAGATTATGGTCTATACCCACGACTCCATCGGTTTGGGCGAAGATGGCCCGACGCACCAGGCCGTGGAACAACTGGCGAGCCTGCGCTTAACGCCAAACTTCAGCACCTGGCGTCCCTGCGATCAGGTTGAGGCGGCGGTCGGCTGGAAGCTGGCCATTGAACGTCAGCACGGGCCGACGGCGTTGATTCTCTCGCGACAGAATCTGGCGCAGGTGGAACGCACGCCGGAACAGGTGAAAGCGATTGCTCGCGGCGGTTATATTCTGAAAGATAGCGGCGGCAAGCCGGATATCATTCTGATCGCTACCGGATCGGAAATGGAAATTACCCTCCAGGCGGCGGAAAAATTGACTGGCGAGGGGCATAACGTTCGCGTGGTGTCGTTGCCTTCAACGGATATTTTCGATGCGCAGGACGAGGCATATCGCGAATCAGTGCTACCGGCGCACGTGACCGCCCGCGTCGCGGTGGAAGCCGGTATAGCCGACTACTGGTATAAATATGTTGGCCTAAAAGGCGCAATTATCGGCATGACGGGATACGGTGAATCCGCCCCGGCTGACAAACTGTTCCCGTATTTTGGCTTTACCGTGGAAAATATTGTAGAAAAAGCCCGCCGGGTGCTGAACATCAAAGGCTAAGGCGAGCGTTAGCAACACAGACTTTGCGCAGTCTGCAGACCTGTTCTGTAGGCTGTGCAAAATTACTTCGTAGACTCAGGCGCATCTGACTGCCCGATGACGACCTCATCAATGGATTTATGGCACATCAGGCAAAAGGCCTTTTTTTTATGCGCCTGCAATGTTGAATCCCACGCCGCTGATCCGCCTTCTTTATTCACTTTTTCTCTTATCGCCGCCAGCCGATCTATTTCATAATAAGCGCTCAGGCAGCCACAATGGGGGCATAATACGGGGCCATTATTTATTTTCATACTATTTCCTACTGTGGTGAGGCTATCGGGTAAAGTAACAATCCCACCGTAACATAGCAATCTCTATACCATAAATGAAACCTCAATAGGTGTATCCCTATTCTGAAAAGGGGATAACAACCAGGATTCAACGCGTGATCCACAGCGTAGGCCAGGCATCCGGCCCATGCCAGTTATCGCAGCTCGGTTCTTCGGCATAACGTACCAGACGAAAACGATCGCCATCATAACGCCAGCGCGTCTGGATACCACAGTCGGTTAACCCCCGCCCTTTCGCCAACGTCACCAGCTCGCGCGTTTTCTCGTCAAAGAAAGCGTTCATCAACTCCATGTCATTACTTTCGACGCCGCGATTAAACGGCAGCTGCAAACGTACGGCGCGCGAGGCGAGCGTTTTTTTGCGTGAAACTACCCAGGCGAGATCAATAGTGTTATAGGCGCCGGCTTCGCAGTTAACAATCAATAACGCTTTATCATCCGTCAACGCGCTGACCTGCGTCTCGCGACGCAGCGGGTCAAGCGAACAACGAATGCCGTTTACCCGCCATGCTGCGTAGTCCAGCAGATCGTCGCGTTCTTCCTCACTCAGCGGTACGGGCGTTGGATTAATCACGGCGATCCCCTTTAATGCCGGCGCCGGGGGCACGCTGAGCGGCGGTTCGTTTCCTTTTTCAATCCAGGCGGTTTCGCTGCCCACACGTTTTTGTTGCGCGTCGATAAACAGTAATGCCGCTTTTAATCCCGCCAGCGAAAGCGTCTGAACGCCGTTTTTTAAGGTGATGGCCTGCGCATCCTGAATCGTCTGTAAAAATGCGGTGATGGTGGCAGGATCGCCGGTCATGAGATGCCAGGGCGACACGCGCCAGTGTGGACTGTTGAACGAAAGCGGTTTGCCATCCAGCAATAAGCGAGGCGCAATTGCGGCTTCTTTAGCGTCGGGCGGAGCCAAACCGCCGCGATCGATACGCAGTACCGCATCGGTACGCGCCCCGGCGCTGCGGCTTAATGTCATCACCAGCCCATGATGTTCGCCAGTATTGCGCGCTACGCAAAAATTTTGGTTATTGCAGGTGACCTGCCAGTCGGAAAAAGTCCGTTGCGCTGGCGCAGCCCACAGTAGCTGGACCGGCAACAGGCCAAACAGACAAAAAAGAATAACGCGGTAGCGCATGAACGGAATAACCCCAGATTCAGAACAACACAGCTAAGGCGGTATCTTCCTTGCGCGCCTCAGGGTTCTCAATCAGATTTATCGGATTGGTCTTTTTTGTGTAAAGAAATATATTTCTTTTTTTTCAGTCCATTAGATGAGACGTCTGTAAATAGTTAAGCAATAACACGGTCTTACCGTCCCGAATCTCGCCTGAGCGCACCATTTCCAGCGCCCGGGAAAACGGCAGTTCAAGCACCTCAATCTCTTCATCCTCCACGCCGCCGCCGATGCTGGCGCGCTCGCTATCATGATATTCGGCAATGAAGAAATGAATCAGCTCCGTGACGCCGCCTGGCGACATATACAGCTCAAATATCTTGCGTACCTCGCCAACGTCATACCCTGTCTCTTCAATGGCCTCTTTACGGATACAGACCTCCGGCTCGTCGTTATCAAGCAGGCCAGCGCAGGTTTCAATTAACATACCGTCTTGATTACCATTGACCCATGTCGCCACGCGAAACTGGCGAACCAGAAGCACGGTTTTTTTAGTTGAGTTGTAAAGCAGAATGGTTGCGCCATTCCCGCGATCGTAAACCTCACGCTTGTGACGGATAACCTCGCCATTACGACGGGTCAGGTCATAGGTAATGTTGCGCAGAGTAAAATAATTATCAGAAAGAATTTTATCCTTAATAAGCGTAATGGTTTGCGACATGCTGGCTCCAGGGTGTAAAAAGAGCATTAATATTACGCCGTGAGGTCGGTTTTGTCTGCTGAAGGGTTAATCCTTAATGCCGACTGAACGGATGTACAGCCATATTTTTCTGTCACTGCCATGACCATATTCTGCTTCTCCGGGCCGCAGAGTCCATGCTCGCGATATGATTTGACGGCCGGAGTGAGACTGAGGGAATCATCATGAAATTTACTCTCGTTGCGACGGTTCTACTGACGTTTTCCCTTTCAGCTTTTGCCGTTGAGTATCCGGTATTGACCACCGCGAGCCCTGATCAGGTAGGGTTTGATAGCCAAAAACTTCACCGACTTGATGGCTGGATTCAAAATCAAATTGATGCCGGATATCCCAGCATCAATCTTCTGGTGATAAAAGATAATCATATTGTTCTACAAAAAGCCTGGGGCTATGCCAAAAAATATGACGGTTCCACACTGTTAGCCCATCCCATTCGGGCGACCACTAACACGATGTATGATCTGGCTTCAAACACAAAAATGTATGCCACTAACTTCGCATTGCAAAAACTAGTGTATGAAGGAAAAATAGATGTCAATGATTTGGTATCAAAATATATCCCCGGCTTTAAGGATATGCCAGGGGATAAAATAAAAGGCAAAGATAAACTCCGCATTATTGATATTCTTCATCACGTCGCGGGCTTTCCTGCCGACCCACAATATCCTAATAAAAACGTCGCCGGTAAATTATTCTCACAGAGTAAAAGCACTACTCTGGAGATGATTAAAAAGACACCGCTGGAATATCAACCTGGGTCGAAGCATATCTACAGCGACGTGGATTATATGATTCTTGGTTTTATCATTGAATCGATAACGGCAATGCCATTAGATCGCTACGTCGAAACCACCATTTATAAACCGCTCGGATTAAAACATACCGTCTTTAACCCGCTGATGAAAGGCTTCACGCCGCCGCAAATCGCCGCAACGGAACTACATGGCAACACGCGTGACGGCGTGATTCATTTCCCCAATATTCGCACCAATACACTATGGGGCCAGGTGCATGATGAAAAAGCCTGGTACTCAATGGGCGGCGTTTCAGGACACGCCGGACTGTTTTCTGACACCCATGATATGGCTGTGTTAATGCAAGTCATGCTCAATGGGGGCGGCTACGGTAACGTGAAGCTATTCGACGACAAAACGGTTGCGCAGTTTACTCGCCGCTCGCCAGAAGACGCTACCTTTGGTCTGGGGTGGCGCGTTAACGGCAACGCCTCAATGACCCCCACGTTCGGGGTATTAGCCAGTCCGCAAACGTATGGACATACCGGATGGACCGGAACGCTGACGTCTATCGATCCGGTTAATCATATGGCGATTGTGATTTTAGGTAACAGGCCGCACTCGCCGGTAGCAAATCCTAAAGTGAATCCGAATGTTTTTGTCAGTGGATTATTACCTGCGGCGACGTATGGCTGGATTGTTGACCAGATATATGGTTCCTTAAAATAAAAATTAAGAGCCTATCTCTGTAGGCGTTATTGGCGCAGCCAGTTTGGACACGGACAGCGCGCAAAAACCGGAGCGTACACGTAGTACGTGAGGTTTGACTCGCTACGCTCGCCCTTCGGGCCGCCGCTAGCGGCGTTCAAAACGCTAATGCGTTTTGGCGAGCACTGCCCAGGTCCAAAATGGCAAGTAAAATAGCCCTAATGGGATAGGCTCTAAGAAGGGATTCTGATAGCGTCCCTTCCTTCAATTTACACTCTATTTTCAATACTAAGATTGGCCTCATCAGGCCTGTTAAACGTCGACCCGACGGGAAAATGTTTATCGCAGGGCGTCCAGCCCTGCGAGCGTCAACATTTCTGCAAACGGAGTAAGGTTAGCCAATAAGTTTAAGATTTTTTATCACTCAATCATTTAACCGTTCCAGGCCTTAACCGGCCTACAAATATGCTTATTTAGCTAACCAGTCGAGTATCCCCTGCGCGGCATGTCGGCCTTCTGCCATCGCCGTCACCACCAGATCGGCGCCGCGCACCGCATCTCCGCCGGCGAAAATTTTCGGGTTGGACGTCTGGTAACGAAACTCGCTCTCGACGCTGGCGGCAATACGTCCCCAGTTATCCACCTTCACGCCATGCGATTCCAGCCACGACATACCATGCGGATGAAAACCAAACGCCATAATGACCGCATCCGCCGGCATCACGAACTCGCTGTCCGGTACAGGTACCGGGCGGCGTCGCCCCTGACCATCCGGTTCGCCAAGCCGCGTACGCAAAAAGCGAATACCGCTGGCGCGCCCGTGCGTATCCAGCACCAACTCAACCGGCTGAACGTTAAATTCAAAGTTCGCGCCCTCTTCCCGCGCGTTTTTCACCTCTTTTTTCGACCCCGGCATATTTGCCTCATCGCGGCGATAAGCGCAGGTGACGTTAGCAGCGCCATGACGCAGCGCCGTACGTACGCAGTCCATTGCGGTGTCACCGCCGCCCAGCACAACCACGTTAAGGCCCGCAGTATCAATAAACGGCTCGTCAGGCAACGCCGGAAGCCCCATCACCTGTTTGGTATTGGCGATGAGGAATGGCAACGCATCATATACCCCCGGCGCATCTTCATTCGGTAAATCAGCCTTCATGGAACGATAGGTTCCAACCCCAACAAAGACGGCGTCATAACTCTCCAGCAGCGTCTCCAGAGAAATATCTTTCCCTACTTCGCAGTTAAGCTCGAAACGAATCCCCATCGCGCTGAAGATTTCCCGACGGCGCGCCAGCAGAGATTTATCCAGTTTGAAAGCCGGAATACCAAAGGTGAGTAAACCGCCGATTTCCGGATGGCGATCGTAGACGGTGGCGCTTACGCCATGGCGCGCCAGCACGTCAGCGCAGGCAAGACCTGCCGGCCCCGCGCCGATAATCGCCACGCGCTTATCGCTCTTCTGTACGTCCGACAGGTCGGGACGCCAGCCTTTGCTCAGAGCGCGATCGGAGATATAACGCTCAATGTTGCCGATGGTAACCGCGCCATACTCATCGCGGAGTGTACACGCGCCTTCGCATAGCCGATCCTGCGGACAGACGCGCCCGGTAATTTCCGGCAGACAGTTGGTCTGGTGGGAAAGCTCTACCGCCGCATCAATATCGCCGGCTTTCACCAGTTCGATCCACTGGGGAATATGGTTATGCAGCGGACAGGTCCATTCGCAGATACTGTGTTCCCCGCATGTGAGGCAGCGGGCCGCTTCACGCTCCGCCTGCGCGGCGCGAAACGGCAGATAAATTTCCTCAAAGGTGGTTTTACGCGCTTCAATCGCCAGTTTATCCAGTTCGCCGCGCGGCGGCGTCGCCTGCATACGCTCGACTTTGCTGCTTGCTGTCCCACTGTGTTGTGTATCCACGGTATGCCAGGGGCGAATCTCCTGCCGGGCGGTACGCAGCCGTCGCGTTTTAGCCAGACGGGTCAACGAGTCTTCGGTGACCAGTTGCAGCGCATCCGCCGGGCAATTTTCCACACAGGCCGGACCCTGTTCACGTCCCTGACACAGATCGCATTTATGCGCGCTGGCTTTGAACTGGTTTGGCGCGACGGGCGTCAATACCATCTGCATGGTGCCGAATGGGCAGGCGACGACGCAGGATTTACAGCCGATACACTTCTGCGCATTGACCTGCACGCTGTCGTTAATATGCGCGATCGCGCCGTTCGGACAGCTACAGCTACGGGCGCAGGGCGCATCTTCGCAATGGTGACATGTAACCGCGCTGCGCTGGCGCTGATGTTTGATGACAGTAATTCGGGGCTGATAGCGCTGTGACGTCAGGACATGTCGCTCATCATTGTGAGCCATTACGCAGGCGACCTCGCAGGCATGGCAGCCCAGACACTGCTGGCTATTGGCCATAATAAAACGATTCATGGCGTCCTTCTGTTTTGGTTGCAAAAACCTTATTCTTTATATGAGCATTGTTATTAACTGACGAAGGCGGGGTCGGCAATGTTCATCTGCCCAGGAAGCACAACTATCTGTCCAGAACCTGTGGCAGATCAATTTATTTCAAAGCAAATGAAATTGCGGTTCAGCTAAATGCGGGGAGTACCAGTGTGACGGTTAAACGCCCGGTCTCGGCCAGTCTGGCTAAGGCTTTTTTCTATATTGTGCTGTTGTCTATTCTGTCCACCGGCAGCGCATTACTGACGCTGACCAGCAGTTTACGGGATGCCGAAGCGATCAATATCGCCGGTTCGCTACGAATGCAGAGCTATCGGCTGGGTTACGATCTGCAAAGCCGTAGCCCGCAGATTAATGCGCATCGTCAACTTTTCCAGCACGCGCTCAACTCGCCGGTACTGCAAAATCTCAACGCCTGGTATGTGCCGCAGGCGGTGAAAACTCGCTACGCGCGCCTGCACGCCAACTGGCTGGAGATGAATAGCCGCCTACAGGACGGCGACATTGCCTGGTATCAGACCAATATCAACAATTACGTCGATCAAATTGATCTCTTCGTTCTGGCGTTACAGCATTACGCCGAGCGTAAAGTCATGCTGGTCGTCGCCATATCGCTGGCGGGCGGTATCGGCATATTTACGCTGGTCTTTTTTACCCTACGGCGTATTCGCCAGCAGGTCGTTCGCCCGCTGAATCAACTGGTCACCGCCAGTCAGCGAATTGAACATGGTCAGTTCGCCCCGCTGCCGCTGGATACCAGCTTACCCAATGAGCTGGGATTGTTGGCGAAAACGTTTAGCCAGATGTCGAGCGAGCTGCATAAACTTTACCGTTCGCTGGAAGCCTCGGTGGAAGAAAAAACGCACGATCTGCACGAAGCGCATCGCCGCCTGGAGGTGTTATACCAGTGCTCCCAAGCGCTGAATACCAGCCAAATCGATGTCCACTGTTTTCGCCATATTTTGCAAATTGTCCGTGAACATGACGCCGCCTGGTATCTGGAGTTAACCGTGGGCGATAACTGGCGGATTAGCGAAGGCACGCAAAGCCCCGACCTGCCGATGCAAATGCTGCCAGTGACGATGCAGGACACGGTCTATGGCGAACTCCACTGGCAAAGCCCCAACGTTAATGCCTCTACGCCGCTGCTGAACAGCGTCTCCACGATGCTGGGGCGTGGTTTGTACTTTAATCAGGCGCAAAAACACTTCCAGCAACTTTTGTTAATGGAAGAGCGCGCGACGATTGCCCGTGAGCTACACGATTCGCTGGCGCAGGTACTTTCTTATTTACGTATTCAGTTAACGCTTTTGAAGCGCGCCATTCCAGAAGATAACGCCGGTGCGCAAAGCATCATGGCGGATTTCTCCAGAGCGCTGAACGACGCCTACCGTCAGCTTCGGGAGTTACTCACCACGTTCCGTCTGACGTTACAGCAGGCCGATTTACCCTCCGCATTGCATGAGATGCTGGAAGATTTACAGAGTCAGACTCCGGCCAAACTCACGTTGGATTGCCGTTTACCCACGCTGGCGCTGGATGCGCAAATGCAGGTACATTTATTGCAAATTGTGCGTGAAGCGGTCCTGAACGCCATTAAACACGCCAACGCGAGCGAAATCGCCGTGAGCTGCGTCACCGCGCCTGACGGCGATCATACCGTTTATATTCGCGATAATGGCATTGGTATCGGCGAACCGCATGAGCCTGCCGGACACTATGGTCTGAATATAATGCGTGAGCGCGCGGAGCGGCTTGGCGGCACGCTGAATTTTTCGCAACCCTCCGGCGGCGGCACGCTGGTCAGTATCAGTTTTCGCTCCTCCAACAAGGAAGAGAGTCAGTTAACGTAAAGAACGGCAAATCACCGGAAGGCCAGATGTCAGGCTTTCCGGCGTTGGCACAAAAAGTATGCTGTAAAAGCGCATGATAATTTACATTATCTCCTTTATTTCTCCACGTTTGGCTCGTAGCTTGCCGCTACAGTGAAGCAGTTCAAATCTATAACGATATGTAGAAACACGAGGTTCCCCTTTAATGGCGAATTTTTTTATCGATCGCCCCATTTTTGCCTGGGTGCTGGCTATCCTGTTGTGTCTGACAGGGGCGTTAGCCATTTTTTCTTTACCTGTTGAACAATATCCCGATCTGGCGCCGCCCAACGTACGTATTACCGCGAATTATCCGGGAGCGTCAGCGCAAACGCTGGAAAATACCGTAACCCAGGTTATTGAGCAGAATATGACGGGCCTCGATAATCTGATGTACATGTCATCACAAAGCAGCGGAACCGGACAGGCGACCATCACCCTGAGCTTTATTGCGGGAACCGATCCTGATGAGGCGGTTCAGCAAGTGCAAAATCAGTTACAGTCCGCGATGCGTAAACTGCCGCAGGCGGTACAGGATCAAGGCGTCACGGTACGCAAAACGGGCGATACCAATATTTTGACCATCGCTTTCGTCTCTACCGACGGTTCTATGGACAAGCAGGATATCGCCGACTACGTCGCCAGTAATATTCAGGACCCGCTCAGCCGCGTCAACGGCGTGGGCGATATTGACGCTTATGGTTCACAGTACTCTATGCGTATCTGGCTCGATCCGGCCAAATTGAATAGTTTTCAGATGACCACGAAAGACGTGACCGATGCAATTGAGTCGCAGAATGCGCAAATCGCCGTCGGGCAGCTTGGAGGTACGCCTTCGGTCGACAAGCAGGCGCTGAACGCCACCATTAATGCGCAGTCGCTGCTGCAAACGCTGCAACAATTTCGCGATATCACCCTGCGCGTTAATCAGGACGGTTCCGAGGTCAAACTGGGCGATGTCGCCACCGTGGAGCTGGGGGCGGAAAAATATGACTACCTCAGCCGTTTTAACGGCAATCCGGCTTCCGGTCTTGGCGTTAAGCTGGCTTCCGGCGCGAACGAAATGGCGACCGCGAAGCTGGTACTGGATCGCCTCAACGAGCTGGCGCAGTACTTCCCTCACGGCCTGGAATACAAGATCGCGTATGAAACCACCTCCTTTGTCAAAGCCTCGATTATCGATGTGGTCAAAACGTTGCTGGAAGCTATCGCGCTGGTTTTCCTGGTGATGTATCTGTTCCTGCAAAACTTTCGCGCCACGCTGATTCCGACGATCGCCGTGCCGGTAGTATTAATGGGCACCTTCTCCGTGCTTTACGCGTTTGGCTACAGTATTAACACATTAACCATGTTCGCGATGGTGCTGGCGATCGGGCTCCTGGTCGACGATGCCATCGTGGTGGTGGAAAACGTCGAACGTATCATGAGCGAAGAAGGGCTCACGCCGCGTGAAGCGACGCGCAAATCCATGGGACAAATCCAGGGGGCGCTGGTCGGTATCGCGATGGTGCTGTCTGCGGTATTCGTGCCGATGGCGTTCTTTGGCGGTACCACCGGGGCGATTTATCGTCAGTTTTCTATTACAATTGTCTCGGCAATGGTGCTGTCGGTGCTGGTCGCCATGATCCTGACACCGGCGCTGTGCGCAACGTTATTAAAACCGCTGCACAAAGGCGAGCAGCACGGGCAACGCGGATTTTTCGGCTGGTTTAACCGTACCTTCAATCGTAATGCCGAACGTTATGAGAAAGGCGTAGCGAAAATTTTGCATCGCAGCCTGCGCTGGATTCTGATTTATGTTCTGTTGCTTGGCGGAATGGTGTTCCTGTTTTTGCGCCTCCCCACCTCCTTTCTGCCGCAAGAAGATCGGGGCATGTTCACTACGTCTATCCAGCTACCGAGCGGCTCTACGCAACAGCAGACCCTGAAAGTTGTTGAAAAGGTTGAAAACTATTACTTCACCCATGAGAAAAACAACATTATGTCGGTCTTCTCGACGGTCGGTTCCGGCCCTGGCGGGAACGGGCAAAACGTCGCGCGCATGTTTGTTCGCTTGAAAGACTGGGACGCGCGCGATCCCACCACCGGCTCCTCGTTCGCCATTATTGAGCGGGCGACAAAAGCATTTAACCAGATTAAAGAAGCTCGCGTCTTCGCCAGCAGCCCGCCGGCAATTAGCGGTCTGGGCAGCTCCGCCGGTTTTGACATGGAATTACAGGATCACGCCGGAGCAGGCCATGACGCGCTGATGGCCGCACGAGATCAACTCATTGAGCTGGCTGGGAAAAACAGTTCCTTGACCCGCGTGCGCCACAACGGCCTGGACGACAGCCCGCAACTGCAAATTGATATTGACCAACGAAAAGCGCAGGCGCTGGGCGTATCGATTGACGATATCAACGACACCCTGCAAACAGCCTGGGGATCGAGCTACGTCAACGACTTTATGGACCGTGGTCGCGTGAAGAAGGTCTATGTTCAGGCCGCAGCGAAATATCGTATGTTGCCGGATGATATTAATCTTTGGTATGTCCGTAACAAAGATGGCGGCATGGTCCCCTTCTCCGCCTTCGCCACCTCGCGCTGGGAAACCGGCTCGCCGCGTCTGGAACGCTATAACGGCTATTCGGCGGTAGAAATTGTCGGAGAGGCCGCGCCGGGAGTCAGTACCGGGACGGCGATGGATGTCATGGAGTCGTTGGTGCATCAGCTACCGGGCGGTTTTGGCCTGGAATGGACAGCCATGTCTTACCAGGAACGGCTCTCCGGCGCGCAGGCGCCCGCGCTGTACGCTATTTCGCTATTAGTCGTCTTCCTGTGTCTGGCGGCATTGTATGAAAGCTGGTCGGTGCCCTTCTCGGTGATGCTGGTTGTGCCGCTCGGCGTCATTGGCGCGCTACTCGCTACCTGGATGCGCGGGCTGGAAAACGATGTTTACTTCCAGGTGGGGCTGTTGACCGTTATCGGTCTCTCGGCGAAAAACGCGATTCTGATTGTGGAATTCGCCAACGAAATGAATCAGAAGGGACACGCGCTGTTAGACGCCACGCTGTACGCCAGCCGCCAGCGCCCGCGACCGATACTGATGACTTCGCTGGCGTTTATCTTTGGCGTATTGCCGATGGCCACCAGCACCGGGGCAGGCTCGGGTAGCCAACATGCTGTCGGAACCGGCGTGACGGGGGGAATGATCTCAGCAACCATTCTGGCTATCTTCTTTGTACCCCTGTTTTTCGTGCTGATACGTCGCCGCTTCCCGCTGAAGCCGCGCCCGAAATAAGATCCCGGCCAGCCTGATACGAGGTGTCGGGCACAAAAAAGGCGACTTTCGTTGAGTCGCCTTTTCTTATCCCCTATGGGAGCGCGGTGCCTTCCAGGCATTTATTTACGAAGCATGACTTCGATAAAATCTTTCCAGTTCCCCAGTTCACGTTCAATCATAATAGCCTCTCTTATTATTATGGGTATTCTACGTAGTTAGCGGTATAGAGAGAAGTTCATTTAACCGATTGTTGCGATATCCTCTGGTTATGCTGTCTATGATATTACTATGGCGCTGTAGCCGTAAATTTTATGTGACTTACTGCAATATTTAGCAACATTAATACCTTTTCTACTACTTTATCAAATTGGGTTAAAAAACAAACAATTGCATATGCACAAAATAGGATTTATTCCACGAAGTATAAACAAGCCACATCTGGAGCGTTTTGGAATCATTATTCACATTCACTCAACAATGTTATATTGATTGCCGATCAGCGCTGGATAAATAACCATAAACGGCCACACTTATTATCCCGCAGACGATACTATTGATTATTTATTCGAATTTCGCGTTAAAGGATTCAATATGATTACCCTCTATGGCATTAAGAATTGCGACACGATCAAAAAAGCGCGCCGTTGGCTGGGGGAGCATGGCATTGATTATCGTTTTCACGATTACCGTGTGGATGGCATAGACCTCCCTCTTCTTAATACCTTTATTGCCGAACTCGGCTGGCAGCCTTTACTGAATACGCGCGGCACAACATGGCGCAAGCTGGATGAAGGCCACCGCAGCGGGATTACCGATGCCGACTCCGTCGCTGCTCTCATGGTTGAACAGCCGGCAATCATCAAACGCCCATTGCTCTGCGCGCCCGGGAAGCCTATGCTGCTTGGTTTCAGTGAATCCCGTTATCAGCAGTTTTTTGATGAGGTGTAGTCTATGTCGTGCCCGGTTATTGAGCTGACACAGCAACTTATTCGTCGCCCCTCCCTGAGTCCGGATGACGCAGGCTGTCAGGCATTAATGATTGAACGCCTGCGTAAAATCGGTTTTACCATTGAGCATATGGATTTTGGCGACACGCAAAATTTTTGGGCATGGCGTGGGCGTGGCGAAACGCTGGCGTTCGCCGGGCATACTGACGTCGTACCGGCTGGCGATGTCGATCGCTGGATCAATCCGCCGTTTGAACCTACGATTCGCGACGGAATGTTGTTCGGTCGCGGCGCGGCGGATATGAAAGGTTCACTGGCGGCCATGGTGGTGGCTGCTGAACGTTTTGTTGCGCAGCATCCTCATCACCGGGGCTGCCTCGCATTTTTGATTACCTCTGATGAAGAAGCCAGCGCAAAAAATGGCACCGTAAAGGTGGTTGAAGCGCTGATGGCCCGTAACGAGCGGCTGGATTACTGTCTGGTCGGCGAACCCTCCAGTACCGAAATTGTGGGCGATGTCGTCAAAAACGGACGTCGCGGTTCTCTCACCTGTAACCTCACTATTCATGGCGTTCAGGGGCACGTCGCCTATCCGCATCTGGCGGATAACCCTGTTCATCGCGCTGCGCCTTTTCTTAATGAACTGGTCGCTATCGAGTGGGATCGGGGCAATGACTTTTTCCCGGCCACCAGTATGCAGGTAGCCAATATCCAGGCAGGCACCGGCAGCAATAATGTCATTCCCGGCGAACTGTTCGTACAGTTTAACTTCCGTTTCAGCACGGAACTGACCGATGAGATAATCAAAGAACGGGTACATGCGCTGCTTGAGAAGCATCAGCTACGTTATACCGTAGACTGGTGGCTTTCCGGTCAGCCGTTCCTGACCGCGCGCGGAAAGCTGGTGGACGCGGTGGTAAACGCCATTGAGCACTATAATGAAATTAAACCGCAATTACTGACGACGGGCGGTACGTCCGACGGACGTTTTATCGCCCGTATGGGAGCACAGGTGGTAGAACTGGGGCCGGTGAACGCCACCATTCATAAAATTAATGAATGTGTGAATGCCGCCGATCTCCAGCTACTGGCCCGTATGTATCAACGCATTATGGAACAGCTCGTCGCCTGATGAGCGTTCCGGTAAGAGGAAATAAGCATGGACTGGCTGACAAAATATTGGTGGATTCTGGTATTGGTGTTTCTGGTAGGCGTACTGCTGAATGTGATCAAAGATCTCAAACGCATCGACCATAAGAAATTCCTTGCCAATAAACCTGAGCTGCCCCCGCATCGCGATTTTAACGATAAGTGGGACGATGAAGACGACTGGCCGAAGAAAGATCAGCCGAAAAAGTAACCGGATATCATGTCGGACAGGTATCGCTAGCCGGCATGGTCCTCACCGCCGGGCATTACGTCGCGCAAACGCTGCGTTCGTCCGGCATCCAGCGCAATCAGCGCCTGCGCCGCCTGCGCACGCTGCAACGCCAGCAGAGCTTTACGGCCTGAAATGCGTAGCCGGGCGCACAGTTCGGCATCGCTGGCTTTTTCCTCCAGCCGCCCTCTCAGCGCCGGTAATGGCAATGCGCTGTATTGCAGTAAACGATGCAGGCAACCTAACGATGTCAGTAGCGGGCGGTGCGCGAAAGCAAAACCTACCAGCTCACGCCAGTCTTCATCATTAAGCGCCTGTTCATCTAACGCCGCCAGCGGTATCGCCTCGCCGTTCCACTGCGTCAGGATATCCGCATCGCGGCGCAAACGTCGGTGTTCCTGCTGCGCCAGCCGTTTTCCCGCGTCGCTCAGCGGCAATAACGCCATCGCCGTATAGCAACCGCTGCTCGCCTCCCGATGGTTGCCCATCCGTACCAGTACAAAGCCGCAGCGTTGCCAGAAACGCCACAGCTCCGGCGTATAGCCGAAGCTGACGGAAAGATAATCACACTGCGCCGCCTGCATGCACGCGCAGACAATCAACTGCTGACCGATGCCTTCACGCTGGCGAGCGGGGTGCACTGCGATACGGCTTACGCGACGCCCAACCAGCGTCGCGGCTAAAGGGTCGCTACCGTGCGCCGCCAGCGACTGCGCCACCAGATTTCCACGCGGACGCCGGAAACCGCACCATACAGCCTGACTGAGTTCTGCGGATAACCCACCCTCTTCGACCAGCCAGAGGGCGCCCGCCACACGGTTATTCGCCGTAGCCTGCAAGAAATGCTGTCCTGGCGCATCCATCATTCGGCGCAGATCCAGCGGCGAAGTACGATAGTGCGCCCCCGACAGTAACTGATACACAGCCCTCGGCAACGCGGGCGTCTCCCTCCAGGCCTGCTGGTAAAACGCCGAGATTGCTATCCCGCCATGCGGCGCCTGCGCAAACGCTTCATCGTCGAATATCAGCGCCTCGCTGACGATATTTTCCAGCGGGCATTCTGGCGCCCAGCGGACAGGCTGACGAAGCGTGAAGCGGTGAAGCTGCGGAAAACGGGCGCAAAACTTAAGTAAAAAACCGCGTCCGGTGCCTTCGTAGCCCTGAACGGTGGTGGTGAGTAGTATGCGGGGAAAGCGCGAAACCAGTTGCAGCAGCAGCGGCGCGGGGATTGCCGCCGCCTCGTCAACTACCAGCCAGTCGGCTCTTGCCCCGCTCGCCAGCAACGCATCCGGCGCCATAAAGCAGAACCGCTCACCGGCAAACGCTGCCAGGATATCCGTTGCCGTTTTCGCCGGTGCGGTCACGATAGCCGTGCCCGCCATCCGGGAGATGAATTGCCCGGCCAGCGCCGATTTGCCGCGCCCACGGGGGGCAATCACCGTCGCCACGCCGGGCGGCATTTCACGTAAACGCGATAAGATAGCCGCCTGCTCCGGCTGCGGCTCGCCGGTGGCGGGTCGCCAGCGTCCACGGAAAGGATAAGATGGCCAGCAAAACGGCTGGCGCTGTCGCCAAAGCAGCGTTTGCGGATCGCGGGAAAGAGTCCGTTTAAGATGCTGTGCAAACTGCGGTGTAGGGATAGGCTGCGCGCAGTCGCTCCAGCGCAGTGAATCGGTATCAGGCCTGCTTTCCCACGTCTCGTACGGCGGCATCAGCAGAAGCAGCCAGCTTCCGGCCTGCAAGGTCCCGCTCAGAGCGGCAAACGCTGCGGCGTCAAAGCCCTGCCAGGCATCAAATATCGCATGACGGAATTCACGGCCCAGCAGCGTTTGTAACGCCTGTGGCGTACAGCGCAGCTGGGCGGGCGCGTCAGGCGAGACCCACAGCCAGTCACCGGGCAATACAGCGCGTATCGCCTCGGCCCGTTCCCGGCACCACGCCGCATCGCCGCTGATGACCAGTAAACGGCGAATACCTTCCTGTGTCATTTGCGACGTTAACGCCCGTAGCGCATCGATATCAGACATCCCTGCCCCAGTTTATCAAAAGTTTTTGCCAAACGTATTACATTGCGCCGGGTCACCGCTGTCAAATCCACGCTTAAACCAGCTGTAGCGCTGTTCTGAGGTGCCGTGGGTAAAACTATCCGGCACGACGCGCCCCTGCCCCTGTTGCTGTAAGCGATCGTCGCCGATAGCCTGTGCGGCATTGAGCGCCTCTTCCAGATCGCCCGCCTCCAGTACGCCTTGCTGCTGCATACTGTGTCCCCACACGCCGGCAAAGCAATCCGCCTGTAGTTCCATGCGCACCGAAAGGCGATTCACCTCCGTTTGCGACGCGTTTTGCTGCAACTGGCGTACTTTCGGCTCAATACCTAACAGTTTTTGTACGTGGTGGCCGACTTCGTGGGCGATGACATAACCCTGAGCAAAATCACCGTCCGCGCCCAGCTTATTTTTCATATCATCGTAAAATGAGAGATCGATATAGACGGTGCCGTCCGCCGGGCAGTAAAACGGCCCCATCACGGACTGACCCGCACCACAGCCGGTGCGCGTCATACCACGGTACATCACCAGTTTTGGCTGCTGATAGCCGCGCCCCATTTTTTGAAAGAGTTGCCCCCAGGTATCTTCGGTCGTCGCCAGAATCACCGAGGTAAATTTTGCCGCTTCATCATCATTGGGGCTTATCGAACGCGTCGACTGCTGCTGCGAAACCGGCTGACCGGTCAACAGACCGGTTAAATCCACCCCATAGTACCCTGCGACCAACACCACCACCAACAGAATGATGCCGCCTTTTCCGCGCGGAAGACGAAAGCCTGGGCCACCCAGCGAGGGGCCGCCTGGCCGATTACGTCTGTCCTCTACATTGTTACTTTCACGACGCCCTTGCCAGCGCATAATCACCTCATTCTCTCTTTGTTATACAGATGATCGTAGGCGGTCAGGCGCAGGATTACCACAGGTAAACGCTATCAGAATGAGGAAAGGATGATACCGGAGAGCGGTTGCCCCCCGGTCAGAAGCGGAATTAATCTAATTTCACGCCCAGTCGATGCGCGACGGCTTCATAGGCTTCAATCAGACCGCCCAGGCTCTGGCGGAAGCGGTCTTTGTCCATTTTGTCCAGCGTCTCTTTATCCCACAGGCGGCTGCCGTCCGGCGAAAACTCATCGCCCAGCACCACTTCGCCTTTATACAGGCCAAACTCCAGTTTGAAATCCACCAGGATAAGACCCGCGTCATCAAACAGTTTTTTCAGTACGTCGTTGGCTTTGTAGGTTAGCCCTTTCATACGCGCCAGATTTTCCTGACTTACCCAACCGAACGTTTCACAGTAGGAACTATTCACCATCGGGTCGTGCAGCGCGTCGTTTTTCAGGAACAGATCGAATATCGGCGGGTTAAGCTCCATGCCTTCTTCCACGCCCAGACGCTTGACCAGCGACCCAGCCGCACGGTTGCGCACCACACATTCAACCGGCACCATCTCCAACTTCTTCACCAGACACTCGGTATCAGACAGCAAACGTTCCATCTGGGTCGGGATGCCCGCCTCGGCCAGTTTGGTCATAATGAAATGGTTGAATTTGTTATTTACCATGCCTTTGCGATCAAACTGTTCAATGCGCGCGCCATCCCCTGCTGACGTATCATTGCGGAATTCGAGCACCAACAGGTCCGGGTTTTCCGTGCTGTATACGGTTTTCGCTTTACCACGATACAACTCAGCTTGCTTTTGCATCTTTAACACTCCTGGGTGTGAATTAACGATAAGTATTCATTTCCTGCTACGCCTGCCGGAGACGTCGGCCTGTAATTGTGGTGCGAAATAGCGGTTAAATCGCGTTTTTGTACCGACGCACACGTTTGCGTATCTTATCAGAAAAAAGGGCCGGATTACTCCAGCCCTGTTAAATTACTTGTTGAACGCTGCCTGGAAGACGGCAACCAGCGCGTCGTTCTGGCTTTGCGTCAGAGTATGCCCCTTAGGATCGATAAACTGCAAGCTGCTGCGGTTATCTAAATCGCCGACCTGCAATTTATAGTCTCCGGATGCCAGGCCCGGGTCGCTAGCGCCCAGATCCCGCCAGTCGCTGTCAGACAACGGTTTGTACGTTACCGCCATGCTGCCCTGAGAGCGAGTGCTGTCGGTGACTTTCATGCCCACTTTTTCCAGCGCGGCCGGGAGGCGTTGCCACACGAGGTTGAACGGACCGCGAACGACCAGCATAGGTAAACCGGTATCATCAGCGGCGCTCTGCACATCCATCGTTGCGGCGGAACGGTTCTGCGCGGCATTTGCCGCATCCGTAGCGGTCTTATCCAGACCGGCGGAAATGACGTTCATCATTTCCGTGCTATAGCGCTGCAGCGACGCCGCATCAGCAACCGGCTTGCCAGCCTGTTCCAGATTAACCAGTTTTACCGTTACCGCCTGCTGATAGCCCTGCGGCTTCACCGAGATTTGATAACGTCCACGATACTGTTCGTCTTCATCCAGGCGGTTCCAGCTCACCCAATCGGTCGTCAGGATCTGGCTGGCATCGTCACGTTTTTCAATCGGATAATTTTTCGCCTGAATCACGCTGACGACTTGCGGCCACAGCGTGCTGCTCCGGCCATTCTCCACCAATAGCGTAGCGGTATCGCCAGAGAACTGGGTACGCGCGCCGCTCACTAACGCTAACGGCTGCGCTGGCGGACGGATATCCAACGCCTTACCAACCGCGCCGCTCCCCTTCGTGACCGGAATAACGTAGTCGCCGGTCGTTATCGGCAGGATCATTCCTGCCGGGGCGTGAAGTTCAGCAAGCGGCGCGGCATCCAGATAGGATTCATCGCCGCTTACCTGGCGCTTGTAGCGCGAATCGGAACTACAGGCAGCGAGCAGCAAAACAAGCGAAACACCCGCAACCTTCGCCAGGCGCGACTTTTGTACTGAGTAAGCCATCAAATCTCCCTAAACTTTACAGCAGGCCAGCATGCTGAAGCGCTGCTTTGACGATGTCACGACCATGGTCTGTGATAGGCGTCATTGGCAGGCGCAGCGTGTCGGTCGCCACAAGACCCAATGCCTTACATGCCCATTTCACCGGGATAGGATTGGGTTCGACAAATAGTTTGTTGTGTAACGGCATCAGACGCTGGTTGATAGCGCGCGCCTCGGCAAATTGCCCTTCCGCCGCCAGTTTGCACATGTCAGCCATATCGCGCGCCGCTACGTTAGCCGTAACGGAAATCACGCCATGACCACCCAGTTGCATAAAGTCCAGCGCAGACGCGTCATCACCGCTAAGCAGAATAAAATCGTCTGAAACCAGCTCTTTGATCTGGTGAACGCGGGTTAAGTTCCCTGTCGCCTCTTTGATAGCGATAATATTTTTTATTTCCGCCAGACGACCCACGGTTTCCGGCAACATGTCGCAACCGGTACGGGGCGGCACATTATACAGAATTTGCGGCAAGTCAGTGTGTTCCGCGATGGCTTTGAAATGCTGGAACAAACCTTCCTGCGTGGGGCGATTGTAGTACGGCGTTACCGTCAGGCAGCCAACAATGCCGCTATCGTTAAAACGCTGCGTCAGGCTAATCGCTTCCGCGGTCGCGTTTGCGCCCGTGCCGGCGATAACCGGAATACGTCCGTCAGCCAGTTCCAGCGTCATCATCACGACATCGCCATGTTCATCATGGCTTAGCGTGGCAGACTCGCCGGTAGTGCCAACCGAAACAATCGCCGAGGTACCGTTGGCGACATGATAATCAATGAGTTTTTTCAGGCAAGACCTACTGACGTTACCTTTCTCATCCATCGGCGTAACAAGCGCGACAATACTTCCCGTGAACATGGGCCATCCTCTGTGCAAACAAGTCCCTCAATGGTACGTTTGGTATGGCAATAAAAGCAAGCGACCAAAGCCGTTCTGATTGTTGTATGCAGGTTTTTTTTATGGTTTCCTTAAGATTACCTCACCGCTCAAAGGAATAACTGGTTTGACACCGTCATCACAACACTATTTGGTTATCACTGCGCTGGGCGCCGACAGGCCCGGTATTGTGAATACCATTACTCGCCATGTCAGCAGTTGCGGCTGTAATATCGAAGACAGCCGACTGGCGATGCTGGGCAATGAATTCACGTTTATTATGCTGTTGTCCGGCACGTGGAACGCGATTACCTTGATTGAATCGACATTGCCGTTAAAAGGCGCAGAGCTGGATCTGCTGATTGTGATGAAACGGACGTCCGACCGCCCCCGCCCGGCAATGCCCGCGACGGTATGGGTTCAGGTTGAGGTCGCCGACTCCCCGCATTTAATTGAGCGATTCACCGCGCTGTTTAATAGTCATGAAATGAATATTGCGGAGCTGGTCTCCCGCACACAGCCGGCTGAAGGTGATAAAGCTGCGCAATTATTTATTCAAATCACCGCACATAGCCCGGCGTCGCAAAATTCCGCAAATATTGAGCAAGCCTTTAAAGCACTATGTACAGAACTCAATGCGCAAGGCAGTATAAACGTCGTCAATTACTCACAACATGATGAACAGGATGGAGTTAAGTAATGAATCCACTGAAAGCCGGTGATATCGCACCGAAATTTAGCTTGCCGGATCAAGACGGGGAACAAGTAAATTTGACCGACTTCCAGGGACAGCGCGTTCTGGTTTATTTCTACCCAAAAGCCATGACACCCGGCTGTACCGTGCAGGCCTGCGGCTTACGCGATAACATGGACGAGCTCAAAAAAGCAGGCGTGGACGTGCTGGGCATCAGCACCGATAAACCTGAAAAACTCTCCCGTTTCGCTGAAAAAGAGCTGCTGAACTTTACCCTTTTGTCCGATGAAAACCATCAGGTGTGTGAACAGTTCGGCGTCTGGGGCGAAAAGTCGTTTATGGGCAAAACGTATGACGGCATTCACCGCATCAGCTTTTTGATTGACGCTGATGGTAAGATTGAACACGTCTTTAATGATTTTAAAACCAGCAATCACCATGATGTGGTGCTGAACTGGCTGAAAGAAAACGCGTAAAAGCCTCAGGCCGCGCTGATGTGCGGCCTGGAAAGGGAATGCGCCGTCAGGCTTGCCGCGCCAGACGCCATATCGCCGCCACATTGCGCGCCGACAGGCTCAGGTTATATTCCGCCTCGTGTAAGGCTTCCGGCAGCGTAACGATATGCGACAAAATCGACAGCGCCGCATCGATACCCTGTTGATACACAACGTGATGATCGTGTTGCAGCCCACCGGCGAGCGCGATAACCGGTTTATGATACCGCTTCGCCACTCTGGCGACGCCAATCGGCGTCTTGCCGCAAATACTTTGGCTGTCCAGCCGCCCTTCTCCGGTAATCACCAGATCGGCATCTTTAACCGCCTGCTCAAGCTGTAGCGTTTCCACGACAATCTCTACGCCGGCGCGTAATTCCGCATTGAGCAATCCTAAAAGCGCGGCGCCCATTCCACCTGCCGCCCCCGCGCCGGGAGCATTAATCACCTCACATCCCGTAGCCTGATAAATATGTCGGCCCCAGTTTTCCAGCGCCGCGTCCAGGGTGTTCACCATTTCCGCTGTCGCCCCTTTTTGTGGGCCAAAAATGGCCGATGCGCCCTGGGGACCACACAGCGGATTGTTGACATCACACGCCACGGTTATCGATACCTTACGCAGCAATGGGTGACAACCGGACAGATCGATAGAGGCCAGCGCCGCCAGCGCCTCGCCGCCCGGAGAAAGCGAGCGCCCTTGTTTATCGCGCAATATAACGCCAAGCGCCTGCATCATCCCCGCGCCGCCGTCATTCGTCGCGCTGCCGCCAATTCCCAGAATAATACGCTTTACGCCACGCTCCAGCGCCGCGACGATTAACTCGCCGGTGCCGTAGCTGGTGGTATTAAGCGGGTTGCGCAATTCAGGCGAAACGTGATGCAGCCCGGATGCCGCCGCCATTTCAATCACGGCGGTATCGCTATCGCCCAGCATTCCCCAGCGCGCGGCCACCGGTTGCCCAAGCGGGCCTTGTACCCACTGGTCAACATAACGCCCGCCGCTGGCCTCCACCATTGATTGTACAGTTCCTTCCCCGCCATCCGCCATGGGCACTTTAACGTAGTCGGCGTCAGGATAAATTTCGCGGAACCCCTTTTCTATCGCCTCAGCGACCGCCATTGCGGACAAACTTTCTTTAAATGAATCAGGAGCAATAACAATTTTCATAGGGATTATCCTGCAAAACCAAAGAAACCGAACATCAGAGTAGAAATAAAGGTAATGGCTAACCCCACCAGCGTTTCATACGGCATTAGCTTTAAACGTTCATGAATTTGCATATTGACGCTGCCGCCCGTCGCGTGGAAAAAGCTGCCGTGCGGCAGATGGTCCAGCACCGTGGCGCCCGCATGGATCATAGCGGCTCCCGCCAGGGCGGAAACGCCAAGTTCAAGTAACGTGGGAGAGAAAACGCCGGACGCCACCGCCGTTCCCGCCGTGGTTGAGGCCGTCGCCATTGACATCATGGCGCCAGACACGGGCGCCAACAGCCAGGACGGCAATCCCGAAGCGGTGAGGCCATGAATCAGGACATCTTTAAGTTCGGAATTAGCGATAATGCCGGCCAGCGTACCGGTTCCCAGCAACATAATAGCGACAGGCGCCATACGCATCAGACCGGCGACCATGTACTGGTTACAGTGGCGCGCGCGTCCCATCAACAGCAGACCGACCAATCCCCCTACGGGCAGGGCAATTAACGGGTCAATGGAAATGCCGGCAAACGGACGGAGAGAAAGCAGGAAAATAGCGACCAGCGGCGCGCTAATCGCCACCAGAAAGCCTGGTCTGGCGACGGAGTCATCATGGTGAGTCACTTCATGATCGGCGACGCCCGCGCCTTTATTATTCAGCCGTTTCGCTAACAGATAGGCGATAATAAGCCCAACGATGCCCGGAACCACGCCCGCCAGCATAATAGAGGTAAGAGGAACATGAAACGCATCAGAGGCGGCAATAGCGTTCGGGTTGGGTGACATCACATTACCCGCTTTGCCGCCGCCAACCATCGCCAGCAGAATAGCGCTTTTTGACAGCCCTGCATTACGCGCAATCGACAGCGCAATCGGCGCGACGGTAATCACCGCCACATCAATAAATACGCCGACGGCGGTCAAACATAGTGTGGCAATGGCTAATGCCAATAATGCCCGGGTTTCCCCCACTTTGCGGACAATCGTCTCAGCAATCGTATTCGCCGCCCCGGACTCAATTAATACGCCCGCCAGTACGCCTGCGGCCAGAATACGCAATACGGCATTAACGATGCCCTGCGCGCCTGACACCATCAGCGACACGGTTTGCAGAAGATCGGCGCCGCCAATCAAACCGCCGACCAGCGCGCCCGCCATCATGCCGTAGGCTGGCGACACTTTTCTTAAAATTAATACGATGGCCACAACCAATGCGGCAATGGCTCCCAGGGTGGATATCGACGTCATATACTGCGCCTCCTTTAACATGGAGCGCGCAGTATGGAAAACCCGCCTAAAAATCCGCTGGAGCTTTCAACAAATTTCGATTCGACCTGGCAGCGGTAACTTGTCGGACGGTACAGATTCGGCCTGGAGCTCCATACCGATATAAAGCCAAAGCGTACTTTTTAACTCGTTGATTTTTATGTGCGTAATATCCTCACAGCGCTGTAAGCGATAGCGCAATGTATTCACATGAATATGCAATGCTTTGGCCGTTTGCGTCAGGTCACAATTATGTTCAAACCAAGTCCGCAGCGTCTGTTGCAATACGCCTTTCGCGTCATGTTGCGCCAGTTGCAGCCACAGACGCGATAACTCCTGCACTTGCCAACTTTCAGACAGCCCGCTTAGCAGCGCGGGAAGCGCGTGGTCATGATAAAAAATGTACTGGCTGCGCAGCTTTTGTCTTTTCGCCATCGCCTGCGTGGCTCTCGCTGTGAGCAAAGATCGGTGCAATCCCGTCTCGCCGGCAAAATAGCCCCCAACCAAAATACGGCTAAAGCCCGATGATGCAGCCCATGATTTAAAAATCTGCAATTCGCCCATTTCCTGGCGGGTATTCCACTTTCCCTCTTTTAACGTGATAGGCTTAATAATGATTAATTCATTAAATTCGGTAAACGTCACCAAATGGTTACGCGCGTGATTCTCGAAATAATCCATTACATTGCGCAGCGCTTCGCGATCCGGCTGGGAAAGTTCAATAATCAGCACCACTCTGGGAACCGCCAGATCAATACCCAGATAGGCCGCCATGGAGCGCAACGACTCTGTTGAATTTTCTCGTAAAATCAATTGGTTGATCAGCTCTTCGCGATAGCGTTTATCCCATTGTCGCTGTTCGATCAGCACCATATGCTCGATCACCAGCTCCGCCGCCATTTTAACCAGCTCGGCATACGCGCGAACCTCCTCCGGCTCGCCGGTAATGCCGACCACGCCGATAAGCTGTTCATGAAAAGAGATGGGAAGATTAATGCCGGATCGCACGCCTTTAAGCTGATTGGCGGTAGCGGAATCAATTTCTACAATACGGTTTTCCTTCAGCGCCAGAATGGCCCCTTCGTGACGCTGGCGAAGCCGCGAAGGTTCGCCAGACGCGATAATGACGCCATGCTCATCCATGACGTTTACCGAGTAAGGAATAATTTTCATGGCTCGCTGTACAATTTGCCGCGCGGTATACCCTTTCAAGTAATGTTTTCTCAACACACTCATTCCCTGTTTCGTTATCGCTTCACATTAAAAAAACAATCTCGCATCAATGATGTCACTTATTAACGAATTTCTCAGAAGAATGCTTAGGCTAAGTCACCAAATTTTGGCGGCTTTACAGCGAGAATTTTGTAGGTTCCGACAATAAAAATGCCGCAACACGGTGCGGCATTAAAAAAAAGAGCGGCTTTCTAAGCGCTTGTCCCTCATCAGGCGTGCGCAAAATGGCGGCAGGGCACTATGATGTCGTTCACGCTTTACAACTTTTGTACTGACCGCTCAGGATGAGGCATCCGTCACCTGACCATCCGGCCAGGCATGGACAACGGCTTTAATCAGCGTCGCCAATGGAATGGCGAAAAACACCCCCCAGAATCCCCACAGACCGCCGAAAATCACCACTGACAGAATAATCACCAGCGGATGCAAATTCACCGCTTCGGAGAAAAGTACCGGTACCAGCAGATTGCCATCCAGCGCCTGAATAATCAGATAAACGGCAAAACAGCTCCAGAATTCCGTCCCCAGGCCAAACTGAAACAGCGCGACGCCCACCACCGGAATTGTCACCACAAAGGCGCCGATATAGGGGATCAGGACCGAAAAGCCCACCAGTACCGCCAGCAGCAGCGAATAGTTGAGTCCAAACAGCAAAAAGCCCAGCCAGGTCGCTACGCCCACCACCACCATCTCCAGCACTTTTCCGCGGATATAGTTGGTGATCTGCTGATTCATCTCATTCCACACCTGCCCCGCCAGCCCGCGATTACGCGGCAGTACGCGGCGCACGGCATTCAGCATCTGCTCTTTATCTTTTACCAGGAAAAAGACCATCAGCGGCACCAGCACCAGATATACCGCCAGCGTCAGTAGCCCGACTAACGACGCCAGCGAATACTTCACCACCGAATCTCCCATGTTAAGCATCCGGGTACGCATGTTTTCCGCCATCGCATCAATAATGCCCGCATCCATCAGCGCCGGATAGCGTCGCGGCAAGGTCGCGGCGAAATCGGACAGTTTATTCAGCATACCGGGCATATCACGAATCAGGTAAATACCCTGCTGCCAGGCAATCGGCATCACCACAAAGGCCATTAATAACAGAATGCCGACAAAGAGGATAAGGACAATGGAGGCTGCCCAGCGCCGGGAACAGCCAATCGCCTGCAGGCGCGCCGTCGGCCACTCCAGCAGGTAGGCCAGTACGATTGCGACCAGCAGCGGCGCTAACAGGCCGCTAAAGAAAAAGAGGATGCTAAAACCAGCCACCAGAATGACCAGCAAGGCAATCGCCTCCGGGTCGCTGAAGCGACGGCGATACCATTGCATTAACATTTCGAGCATAAAACCCTTCCCAGAACTCAACTGCGGGATTGTGATGCCGAATTGTATCGAAATGTCACAAAAAAGACTTCGCTTTTTATCGTTGATTCAGGAAACTAAAATAGTGAGTCTGTGCTCATCACAGTTACACTTATGAAGTGTCGGAGCGTGGAACGATATTTCACGACGTTGGTCAAAGGGCTATCTCAAAACAACAGGATAGAGGTTATGTTCAGGCAGTTGGAAAAAAACCTGGTGGCAACCCTCATTGCAGCATTGGCTCTCGGTCAGGTCGCGCCCGCATTTGCCGACCCTGCCGACACGCTGCCCGATATGGGAACCTCGGCAGGAAGCACGCTTTCTATCGGACAAGAGATGCAAATGGGCGACTTTTATGTGCGCCAGCTACGCGGTAGCGCGCCGTTAATCAACGATCCGCTGCTGGTGCAATACATTAACGCGCTGGGTATGCGTCTGGTCTCGCACGCCGACTCCGTCAAAACGCCCTTCCATTTTTTCTTGATCAATAATGACGAAATCAACGCGTTCGCGTTCTTTGGCGGCAATGTGGTGCTGCACTCGGCACTTTTTCGCTACGCGGATAACGAAAGCCAGCTAGCTTCAGTCATGGCGCATGAAATCTCCCACGTTACGCAGCGCCACCTGGCGCGCGCGATGGAAGATCAAAAGCGCAGCGCGCCGCTTACCTGGGTGGGCGCGCTGGGTTCCATTTTGCTGGCCATGGCCAGCCCACAGGCCGGTATGGCGGCGCTAACCGGTACTCTGGCGGGAACGCGCCAGGGAATGATAAGTTTCACCCAGCAAAATGAGCAAGAGGCCGACCGTATTGGTATTCAGGTACTGCAACGCGCCGGATTTGACCCACAGGCGATGCCCTCTTTCCTCGAAAAACTGCTCGACCAGGCGCGTTACTCCACGCGCCCGCCTGAAATTTTGCTCACTCACCCCTTACCGGAAAGCCGCCTTGCGGATGCCCGCAACCGTGCCAACCAGATGCGCCCGGTCGTGGTGCAATCTTCCGCCGACTTTTATTTCGCCAAAGCGCGCGCCCTGGGAATGTACAATTCCGGACGTAACCAGCTCACCAGCGACCTGCTGGATCAATGGTCTAAAGGCAACGTGCGTCAGCAACATGCGGCGCAATATGGCCGGGCGTTGCAGGCGATGGAAGCGAGCAAGTACGATGAAGCGCGCAAAACGTTGCAGCCGCTATTAAGCGCGGAACCGAATAATGCCTGGTATCTTGACCTCGCCACCGATATTGACCTGGGGCAGAAAAGAGCCAACGACGCGATTAATCGCCTGAAAAATGCCCGCGATCTGCGCGTTAATCCTGTGCTGCAGTTAAACCTCGCCAATGCGTACCTCCAGGGAGGCCAGCCGAAAGCGGCGGAAACCATTCTGAATCGCTACACCTTTAGCCATAAAGATGACGGTAACGGCTGGGATCTGCTTGCTCAGGCCGAAGCCGCGCTGAACAACCGCGATCAGGAGCTGGCGGCGCGCGCTGAAAGTTATGCGCTGGCGGGACGACTGGATCAGGCAATTTCACTGCTCAGCAGCGCCAGCGCCCAGGCAAAACTGGGTAGTCAGCAACAGGCGCGTTACGATGCGCGTATCGACCAGTTGCGCCAGTTACAGGAACGCTTCAAGCCATACACGAAAATGTAATCGTCGTTTATTAGCCGGACGGCGTCACAAGGAGAACTCATGACCGACACGATTAAAATCTACCATAACCCGCGCTGCTCGAAGAGCCGCGACACGCTGAACCTGCTGAAATCTAACGGCGTGGAACCGGAAGTGGTGCTTTATCTGGATACGCCCGCCGATGCCGCCACCGTGCGGGAACTGCTGCGTATGTTGGGCATGTCCAGCGCGCGCGAACTGATGCGCCAGAAAGAAGATCTCTATAAGACGCTTCACCTGGCGGATAGCCAGCTGAGTGAAGAGGCGTTAATCCAGGCGCTGGTTGAACACCCTAAACTGATGGAGCGCCCCATTGTAGTGGCAAATGGTCAGGCGCGTATTGGCCGACCGCCTGAGCAGGTGCTGGACATCCTCGGTTAACCGTTAAACGCCGCCGTCGCGGCGTATTACAGTTTCAGGATCTCTTTGACAAACGGGATCGTCAGTTTTCGCTGGGCAGTGATCGACGCATGATCGAGCTGATCCAGCGTCATAAACAGCGTACGCATTTCGCGATCAAGACGTTTGAGCAAAAACCGCCCGACATCTTCCGGCAGTTCAAACCCCCGTAACCGGGCGCGCAACTGTAGCGCCTGAAGTTTGTCTTCATCGGAAAGAGGCTGGAGTTTATAGATTTGCCCCCAGTCCAGACGGGAAGCGAGATCGGGCAAGCCCAGATTTAACTGTCTTGGCGGACGATCGCCGGTGATCAATAACCGCGTCTTACCGGACTCCAGAATGCGGTTATAGAGATCAAAGATCGCCATCTCCCACAGTTCATCGCCAGCGACACACTCAATGTTATCAATACACACCAGCGAGAGGTGTTCCATACCGTCGAGCACTTCCGGCACAAACCAGGTGCGTTTATCGAGCGGGACATAGCCTACCGCATCTCCACGCTGCGACAATTCAGCGCAGGCGGCGTGCAGTAAATGGCTGCGGCCCGCGCCTTCACGCGCCCAAAGGTAGATATATCCACTATGTTCCTGGCGCAACACGTTTTGTAACGCGGCCAGTAGAGAGGCGTTATCCCCCGGCCAGAAACTTGCGAAAGTTTCGTCGTCAGGAAGATAAAGTGGCAAAGAGAGCTGTGCCGGTGTGTTCAGAGATACCTCAACCCAGGATGACATAAAATCGCGCTGAGTTTACCACATAATTCCCGTGAGATAGAACCGGGCAGCATCGCTGCCCGGCAACCCGTTACTGATGCGGGGGCTCCGCATCATTTGCCTCCAGTACCACTTCTTCCGGACGCAACAGGCTAATCAGTTTAAAAATCAGGCTCAGGCAAATCCCGACGATGGTCGCCAGCGCCATCCCTTTCAATTCTGCCGCGCCGATATGCACTTTCGCGCCGCTCACGCCGATGATCAAAATCACCGAGGTGAGGATCAGGTTTTGCGCTTTATTGTAGTCGACTTTCGATTCGATCAAGACGCGAATCCCCGACGCGCCGATGACGCCGTACAACAGCAGCGAGACGCCGCCCATCACGGGTAACGGGATAATCTGAATCGCCGCCGCCAGTTTGCCGACGCAGGAAAGCAGAATGGCGAAAATCGCCGCGCCGCCGATAACCCAGGTACTGTAAACGCGGGTGATCGCCATGACGCCAATATTTTCCCCATAGGTGGTATTCGGCGTGGAGCCGAAGAAACCGGAAATGATCGTCGACAGTCCGTTAGCGAACATCGAGCGGTGCAAACCGGGATCGCGCACTAAATCTTTTTTGACGATATTCGCCGTCACCACCAGATGACCGACATGCTCGGCGATCACGACCAACGCCGCGGGCAGAATCGTCAGGATCGCGAACCATTCAAAACGCGGCGTATAGAAGGTCGGCAGCGCAAACCAGTGCGCCTGAGCAATCGGCGTGGTATCGACCACCCCCAGCGCGAATGACAGCGCATAGCCCGCCAGCACGCCGATCAAAATCGGAATGATCGCCAGGAAACCGCGAAACAGTACGGAGCCGAACACCGTCACCGCCAGCGTGACCATGGAGATAATAATTGTTTTCGTGTCCGGCGACTGCCCTTGCGCAGGCAGTAATCCGGCCATCCCCGCCGCGACGCCAGCCAGCTCCAGACCGATGACGGCAACGATTGCGCCCATTGCCGCAGGCGGGAACATCACATCCAGCCAGCCGGTGCCCGCTTTTTTAACGATGAAAGAGACCAGACAGAACAACACGCCGCACATAATAAAACCGCCCAGCGCCACTTCATAACCCAGCGGCAACAACAGTAATACCGGGGAAATAAAGGCAAAGCTCGATCCGAGGTAGGCAGGAATTTTACCTTTGCAGATAAAGAGATACAGCAACGTTCCGATACCGTTAAACAGCAGCACCGTCGCGGGATTGATATGAAACAGAACTGGCACCAGCACGGTCGCGCCAAACATGGCGAAAAGGTGCTGTAAACTAAGCGGGATTGTCTGTAAAAGCGGCGGTCTTTCACTCACCCCGATAGCACGGCGCGTCATAGTGTTTTCCTCTAAGTGTGTTTGTTATGAGTGGTTTTATTCAAAAAAAAGCCGACTCTTAAAGTCGGCTTTTAATTATTTATTCACTTATTTGGTACCAAAAATCTTATCGCCGGCATCGCCAAGCCCCGGAATAATGTATCCGTGCTCGTTAAGCCCCTGATCGATAGAGGCGGTGTACAGTTCAACGTCCGGGTGCGCTTTTTCCAGCGCCGCAATGCCTTCCGGCGCGGCGACCAGCACCAGCACCTTAATGCTGCTACAGCCGGCTTTTTTCAGCAGGTCGATGGTCGCGATGACAGAACCGCCGGTCGCCAGCATCGGGTCGACGATCAGCGCCATGCGCTCATCAATGTTCGATACCAGTTTCTGGAAATAAGGTACTGGCTCAAGCGTCTCTTCGTTACGGTACATCCCGACTACGCTGATACGCGCGCTCGGTACATTTTCCAGAACGCCTTCCATCATGCCCAGACCCGCGCGCAGAATCGGCACAACGGTAATTTTTTTACCTTTGATCTGGTCGATTTCCACCGGGCCATTCCAGCCTTCGATGGTGACTTTTTCCGTTTCCAGGTCGGCTGTCGCTTCATACGTCAGCAGGCTGCCTACTTCTGAGGCGAGTTCACGAAAGCGTTTAGTGCTAATGTCGTTTTCACGCATCAGACCCAGCTTGTGTTTGACGAGTGGGTGTTTGACTTCCACGATCTTCATACTCTTCTCCTATCCTCAGATGACTGGCAACCACAAAAAAAATCGCCGGATTATACCGCTTTTCCTCTCTGACGCAACACAATGTATGCTTGACTTGGATCAACCAAAAGCGCTGATAGCGGAAAAGTGAGTATAAATCACTCACGTTGAAACAGGCGATAAAGGCTAACAACCGTTTGAATATTAGCAATTTTAAGGGTGAATGACCTGTCCCGACCGCCTGTCGTAAACCAAGTGCTGGATATCCTTTTCTTTTTTACCAACAGGGAAATTTTCAAGCAGCGACCGAAACCATGCAAAAAAAATCGCCCGGATAACCAGGGCGCAGACCACGCTCGCAAACGTTTGCTTTCCCTGTTAGAATTGCGCCGAATTTAACTTTTACCGCAAAAAAAACGTGGGGAACCAGGCAGTGACCGATAAGACCTCTCTTAGCTATAAAGATGCCGGCGTCGATATTGATGCGGGTAACGCTCTGGTTGATCGAATCAAAGGCGTAGTGAAGAAAACTCGCCGCCCGGAGGTTATGGGCGGTCTGGGCGGTTTCGGTGCGCTGTGCGCGTTGCCGCAAAAATATCGTGAACCGGTACTGGTTTCCGGCACTGACGGCGTAGGCACCAAACTTCGCCTGGCGATGGACTTAAAGCGCCACGACGCTATCGGTATTGATCTGGTGGCAATGTGCGTAAACGATCTGGTCGTTCAGGGCGCGGAACCGCTGTTTTTCCTCGATTACTATGCCACGGGTAAACTGGATGTCGATACCGCCGCCAGCGTGATCAACGGTATTGCCGAAGGCTGCCTGCAATCCGGCTGCGCGCTGGTCGGCGGCGAGACGGCGGAAATGCCGGGCATGTATCACGGCGAAGATTACGATGTGGCGGGTTTCTGCGTCGGCGTAGTCGAAAAATCAGAAATCATCGACGGCTCCCGGGTTGCCGAAGGCGACGTGCTGATTGCGCTCGGCTCCAGCGGCCCACATTCGAATGGATATTCGCTGGTGCGGAAAATTATTGACGTTAGCGGCTGCGACCCACAAACCACTCTGCTGGAAGGGAAGCCGCTGGCCGATCATCTGCTTGAACCGACCCGTATCTACGTAAAATCGGTTCTGGAACTGATTGAAAACATCGATGTACACGCTATCGCCCACCTCACCGGCGGCGGCTTTTGGGAAAATATTCCGCGCGTTCTGCCGGAGAATACCCAGGCGGTAATTAATGAGTCGTCCTGGCAGTGGCCCGCCATCTTTACCTGGCTGCAAACCGCCGGTAATGTCAGCCGACATGAAATGTACCGTACCTTTAACTGCGGCGTCGGCATGGTGATTGCGCTCTCCGCTCCGGAAGCGGACAAAGCGCTTGCTCTGCTAAACGAGAAAGGTGAAAACGCATGGAAAATCGGTATCATCAAAGCCTCTGATTCCGAACAGCGTGTGGTTATTGAATAATGAATATTGTGGTGCTGATTTCCGGCAATGGAAGCAATTTACAGGCGATTATCGATGCCTGCGAAGCGAAGAAAATTAAAGGCACCCTCAGGGCAGTATTCAGCAATAAGGCCGACGCGTTCGGCCTTGAACGCGCCAGAGAAGCCGGTATTCCGGCGCAAGCGCTGACTGCCGATCGGTTTGACAGCCGCGACGCCTTCGATCGCGAGTTGATTCGCAAGATAGACGCGTATGCGCCCGATGTGGTCGTGCTGGCCGGTTTTATGCGTATTCTGAGTCCGATGTTTGTCGCGCATTACTACGGGCGTCTGCTGAACATTCACCCTTCCCTGCTGCCAAAATATCCGGGGTTGCATACCCATCGCCAGGCGCTGGAAAACGGCGATGAGGAGCACGGTACTTCGGTACATTTCGTGACAGACGAACTCGACGGCGGCCCGGTCATTCTCCAGGCGAAGGTGCCGGTTTTTGCCGACGACAGCGAAGATGATATCACCGCACGCGTACAGACTCAGGAACATGCGATTTATCCGCTGGTGATTAGCTGGTTTGCGCAGGGGCGTCTAAAGATGCGCGATAACGCCGCCTGGCTGGACGGGCGTCGTCTGCCGCCGCAAGGTTATGCGTCTGACGAATAATATGTCATCGGACAGGACTGCGTCTGCTTGCCGGATGGCGGCATAAATGCCTATCCGGCCTACTCTTTTCCCTTCCTTTATGCTATCAGTTTATTGTCATATTTTTCTGGCGCAGTTGGACATTAACGCGTAATGCTCGCCATAATCATCAGGCAGTGTCCCGTGAATAAAACGGAGTATAGGTAGTAATGGGTCAGGAAAAGCTATATATCGAGAAAGAACTGAGCTGGTTAGCATTTAACGAACGCGTGTTACAGGAAGCGGCGGATAAATCCAACCCGTTGATTGAGCGGATGCGGTTCCTGGGAATCTACTCTAATAACCTCGACGAGTTCTACAAAGTGCGTTTCGCTGAACTGAAACGACGCATTATTATCAGCGAAGAACAGGGTTCAAATTCTCATTCACGCCATTTGTTAGGCAAAATTCAGTCCCGCGTGTTGAAAGCAGACCAGGAGTTCGACGGCCTGTACAACGAATTACTGCTGGAAATGGCGCGTAATCAAATCTTTCTGATCAACGAGCGTCAGCTCTCGGTGAACCAACAAAGCTGGTTGCGCCACTATTTTAAGCACTATTTGCGCCAGCATATTACCCCGATTCTCATTAACCGGGAGACGGATCTTGTTCAGTTTTTAAAAGATGATTACACCTATCTGGCGGTGGAGATTATCCGTGGCGACACCATCAACTATGCGCTGCTGGAGATACCGTCCGACAAAGTCCCACGCTTCGTTAATCTGCCGCCGGAGACACCGCGCAGACGCAAACCGATGATCCTCTTGGATAATATTCTGCGCTACTGCCTGGATGACATTTTTAAAGGGTTCTTCGACTATGACGCGCTTAATGCCTATTCGATGAAAATGACCCGCGATGCCGAATATGACCTGGTGCATGAGATGGAATCCAGTCTGATGGAGCTGATGTCCTCCAGCCTGAAGCAGCGCCTGACCGCTGAACCTGTGCGCTTTGTCTACCAACGCGATATGCCCGCCGCGCTGGTCGACGTACTGCGGGAAAAACTGACGATCTCCCGGTATGACTCAATCGTACCCGGCGGGCGCTACCACAATTTTAAAGACTTTATTAATTTTCCGAATGTCGGTAAAGCCAACCTGGTCAATAAACCGTTACCGCGGTTACGCCATCTTTGGTTTGATAAAGAGAAGTTTCGTAACGGTTTCGACGCGATTCGTGAACGTGATGTGCTGCTCTATTATCCTTATCACACCTTTGAACATGTGCTGGAACTGCTGCGTCAGGCGTCGTTTGACCCAAGCGTGCTGGCGATCAAAATCAATATTTATCGCGTAGCGAAAGACTCGCGCATTATTGACTCGATGATCCATGCCGCCCATAACGGCAAAAAAGTCACCGTGGTGGTGGAGTTGCAGGCGCGCTTCGATGAAGAGGCAAATATTCACTGGGCCAAGCGGTTAACCGAAGCGGGCGTCCATGTTATTTTCTCTGCGCCCGGGCTGAAAATTCACGCCAAACTCTTTCTCATCTCACGAAAAGAGGGTGATGACGTGGTGCGTTATGCGCATATCGGCACCGGTAACTTCAACGAAAAAACAGCGCGGCTGTATACCGATTATTCGCTGCTGACCGCCGATGCGCGCATTACCAATGAAGTGCGTCGGGTCTTTAATTTTATTGAAAACCCCTATCGCCCGGTCACTTTCGATTATTTGATGGTTTCTCCACAAAACTCACGGCGTCTGCTGTATGAGATGATCGATCGTGAAATCGCCAATGCCCAGCAAGGCTTACCGTCAGGGATTACCTTAAAGCTTAACAACCTGGTTGATAAAGGGTTGGTCGACAGGCTATACGCCGCGTCGGGTTCGGGCGTCCAGGTCAATCTGCTGGTACGCGGTATGTGTTCTCTTATTCCGCAACTGGAAGGCATTAGCGATAATATTCGCGCGATTAGCATCGTGGATCGCTATCTGGAACACGATCGGGTTTATATTTTCGAAAACGGCGGTGATAAGCAAGTTTGGCTCTCTTCAGCTGACTGGATGACGCGTAATATTGACTACCGTATCGAAGTCGCTACGCCTATCCTCGACCCGCGGCTTAAACAGCGCGTCCTGGATATCATTGACATTCTGTTTAGCGACACGGTAAAAGCGCGTTTTATCGATAAAGAACTCAGCAACCGCTACGTACCGCGCGGCAATCGCCGTAAAGTCCAGGCGCAGCTGGCAATTTATGACTACATCAAATCACTCGAGCAACCAGACTAACGCTATGCCAATTTACGATAAATCCCCTCGTCCGCAGGAGTTCGCTGCGGTCGATCTCGGCTCAAACAGCTTTCATATGGTCATTGCCCGCGTGGTTGACGGCGCAATGCAGATTATCGGGCGTTTAAAACAGCGCGTCCATCTGGCGGACGGGCTGGGCGCAGATAATAAACTCAGCGAAGAAGCCATGGAACGGGGGCTTAGCTGTCTGTCGCTGTTTGCTGAACGCTTACAAGGTTTCTCCCCTTCCAGCGTCTGTATCGTAGGCACCCATACGTTACGTCAGGCGCAAAATGCCGCTGATTTTCTCAAACGCGCGGAAAAGGTTATTCCCTACCCGATAGAGATTATTTCCGGTAACGAAGAAGCGCGCCTGATTTTTATGGGCGTAGAACATACGCAGCCGGAAAAAGGCCGCAAGCTGGTGATCGATATCGGCGGCGGGTCAACAGAGCTGGTCATTGGCGAAAACTTCGAACCCAGGCTGGTTGAAAGCCGTCGTATGGGCTGCGTGAGCTTCGCGCAGCTCTACTTTCCCGGCGGCGTTATCAATAAAGAAAACTTCCAGCGCGCCCGAATGGCGGCAGCGCAAAAACTGGAAACCTTAACCTGGCAGTATCGTATTCAGGGTTGGAACGTGGCGATGGGCGCTTCCGGTACGATTAAGGCCGCTCATGAAGTTCTCCTGGCGCTGGGTGAGAAAGATGGCTTCATTACGCCGGAGCGCCTCGATAAACTGAAGTCAGAAGTGTTGAAGCACCGCTCCTTTAATGCGCTCAGCCTGCCGGGTCTGTCTGAAGAACGAAAAGCGGTCTTTGTGCCGGGCCTGGCGATTCTGTGCGGCGTTTTTGATGCTCTGGCTATCCGCGAGCTTCGCCTTTCCGACGGCGCGTTGCGCGAAGGCGTGCTGTATGAAATGGAAGGCCGCTTCCGCCATCAGGATGTTCGCAGCCGTACCGCAAAAAGTCTGGCCAATCAATACAACATTGACAGAGAACAGGCCAGACGCGTGCTGGAAACCACCATGCAGATGTACGAGCAGTGGCAGGCCCAGCAGCCAAAACTGGCGCATCCGCAGCTTGAAGCGTTGCTCCGCTGGGCGGCAATGCTGCATGAGGTTGGACTGAATATTAATCACAGCGGTTTACATCGCCATTCGGCTTATATTCTGCAACACAGCGATTTGCCCGGCTTTAATCAGGAGCAGCAAATGATGATGGCGACGCTGGTGCGTTACCATCGTAAAGCCATAAAACTGGATGATATGCCCCGCTTTACGCTGTTTAAGAAAAAACAGTATCTGCCGTTAATTCAGCTACTTCGGCTGGGCGTATTACTGAACAACCAGCGGCAGGCGACCACTACGCCGCCGACGCTGCGACTAACGACCGATGACAGCCACTGGACGTTATGTTTTCCGCATGACTGGTTCAGCCAGAATGCGCTGGTACTGCTTGATCTGGAAAAAGAACAGCAGTACTGGGAAGCTGTAACTGGCTGGCGTCTCAATATTGAGGAAGAAAGCTCGCCGGAGATCGCCGCGTAAATTGTGAGCCAGACGCCGCGCCGCGGCGTCTGTCTTTACTGAATCTCAGATAATAGCTGCGGCTCGCCAATTAAATATCCCTGAAGATAGTCGATCCCCAACGAGAGCACGACGCTTCGTATTTCTTCGCTCTCGACATACTCCGCGACGACCTGCATATTTTTCATTCGCGCTAAATGACAAATAGAAGCCACAATCTGATAATCGAGACTGTTTGACACTATATTGCGAATAAAACTGCCATCAATTTTAAGAATATCGGCGTCAACGTTTTTCAGCCGCGCATAGCTGGCGTAGCCAGTACCGAAATCATCAATCGCTATCTGACAGCCAAACTGCTGTAGCTGTCCCAGCGTCAACTGCGCCTGCTCAGCATTGGTGAGAGAGTTGCTTTCCGTTACCTCAAAAACCAGTTGCCAGGGTTCAACCTGATATTGCGTAAGCAACTGCTTAACTTCTGCAGGGAAACGAGCGCGGCATACCGATGTTGGCGACAGATTAATGGCAAAACGATGCGCGGGCATATATTCCCGGCTGGCCGCCATAAACCGCAGCGTGTTTTCAATCACCCAGAGATCGATAGCGGAAGACAAACCAAACTCATGCGCCACGGGTAAAAAATTGTCCGGGTTGATAACGTCGCCGTTGTCATCCCTGAGTCGCAGTAAAATTTCATGGTAAACGTCCCCACGAACACCGAAAATAGGCTGCGCCATCAGGAAAAAATGATCGTGCTCCAACGCCTGTTGCAGGCGATTCATCATCGCAATTCTGCCCTTCAAATCGCGCTGCAGGTGCATTGCGCCGCGCCGCTGTAAATCCTCCGGCGCGTTAGTCGTCAACGAAAGATCGGAACTGGTGCTTAATTCGCCCAGCAGCAGATAAAGGTGGCTAACCGGAGAACGCACGCAGCAGTAGCTCACGCCGACAGGCGGCTGTAGCGGCAGTCCATCCCAGATAAACCGAAACTGCTTAATATGTTTATCCAGCGCTTCAATACGCTGCTGATGCGCCTCTGTATTAAGACGCAGCACCAGGTCGTGCCCTGACATCTGGTAGACGCACTCATTTGAGGCCAGCATCGGCGTAATCCAGTGAGAGAGCTTTTGCTTATACTGGATGCGTAGCATGACGCCATAATTTTTACCCAATAGCTCCAGGCCCGGCACGTGTAAAAAACAGATCGTAGACCAAGGCGCATTTTGGAGCGCGCGGTTTAACGCACGTAAATTGGGAAGATGTACAACCGGGTCAAGATAGGCCAGCCGCCGTGCGCGACCACTCACTACGCGCTGACGCGTGGCCAGTACAGACATATAATTAACAATAAAAGAAAAAACCAGATAGCTCGAAGAGGTAATCGCTAATTGCGTATCATAACCTGAATACCAGGGCATATAACGCTGATAATAATGAATCGACGTAATTAGCACGACGGCCCAGATAATTGAAATAAACTTATAGCCATAGCGCATCGCACCCCACAGCATGACCGGCAATAATAACGAAAGCGTATAGTTTGTACTAAATATTGAACTATTATCAGTCAATGGCATACACAGTATAAACATTAGTGTAGTCAATACGGCCAGCCAAATAACGATCTCTTTTTTAGTGGCCTTGCTATCAATCTGTAGCTTTAATTGCTGATAATACCCCCGTAGGTGCAGCGGATTGCGGAGAGTACGAATAATAAAATAGCACAATGGCACGCCGACAAGGTTACCGACCAGTAACGCCTGGTAATTAATCAGCGTGTTGATATTAAAGGGCATTACCCCCATCAGGCTGGCTTTGCTTTCGTACATGCCAACAAAAGCGGCAAACTGGTAGATGACCAGAAATAATGTTGCAGAACAAAATACCTGCCAGAATATTCGTTGAAACAGCAGGTGGGCGTCGCCGTGGGAAACATTGTTTCGCCGGGGGGAAAAGACACGATAGCCGCCCCAGCTTAGCACGATAGTAATGATAAAGTGCATCGTCACGGAAAGGGTTTCATACAGCCCTGTCTGCGGGTATCTGCGCCAGAAGATAGCAAGCACAATGCCCGGCAGTGCTGCCCAGCCGAAAAAGAGCATCAGGCTAAGCATAAAAGCTAACGGCAGGTAAAAAAGAACCACATTTCCAGTGCTGGTAAGCGCATAAGTATTTGCGCTACTTAAAACAGGCAGTAAAATCGAAGGGAGAATGAGCGGTAGTCCCCACCATTTATCTCTGATATTTATATAAGTTTTATTTAGTTTCATAGATGCTCAGCAGAACCCCCCAATCCCAAAGGGGCGTTAACAGACAGGCATCCCACCTGACTTTAAATTGATGATGCGATATACATCACACGATAGTCATCGATTGTAATTATTAAACAAAAGTAACATTTGATTTAAGTCAATTATTACCTTTCTCCTGCAGCCTTTATTCGCCTTTTTATTCTTTGTTATCATTAATTTATTATTAATGTAAATACTAAAATTATCTTCCATAACAATATAAGATAAATCAACTGACGCAATTTTACATTAAGAGGAATTGACCATCGGTTCGCAGTATGCCTTAATGTAGAGTGAACGCAGGCTTGTTACGTTCTTCGCCTTGATAATACCCTTGAAGAACCCAGCCTGATCCCGCCCATACCGCTGGGCCAACGTTAAGGAACCCTTTGTGAGTCAGGCCAACAGTATGCGAAAACGACATCGATTTAACACTCGCATGACCCGTATCGTACTGCTTATCAGTTTTCTCTTCTTCTTTGGACGTTTCGTCTACTCTTCTATCAGCGCCTGGCAGCACCATCAGGATAAAAAAGAAGCGCAACAGTCATCGCTTTCTGTCACCACACCGGGACAACGTTAAGCTGTTATCCGTTAAAAAGCCCGCGCAAGAAAAAGAAGCTTTAGCGTTAACGCAAAAAGACAATCCCACTCAATGGGTTCAGGCCATGATCAGACGCTTAAAGAGCAACCGCGGGATATCCAGCCTGGGTGATAAGATCACATGCGCGGTTACTAAGATTCCCTCGACTGAATACAAAATCCGATAGCCTTCAGCGTGGTTAAACTCCCGGTAGCTGGCACAAGTTCAGGGCAAATCTGGAATCCCAGCGGGCACTGACGTACGGTACTCTCAAACTGTGTGAGTATCTCTGCGATAACCGGATGCGGCTCAACCTCAACGCACTTCAGAAAACCAGCTATTGTGTCGATGCAGTGCTTTACCGTAAACGTATACTCAAAGGTCACCTGCGGCTCCGCCCTATCCACCAGAGTCAATGCGAAATCAGGAAGATAACCATCGTGGGAGGAGAATAAGGTGACCAGTCCTATACGTCAGAATTTGTTTTGTAAAGAGCCACCTGGGATCAGATTACCAACGTTGACAGGCAAAACCATCAACTCATTACAGCTAAGCTCAACGAATAATTTAGGTCGTTTCGTTGGTCGTAATGTACCCTGGCTCGGTTGGGTTATGACATTCACTACGATTTATGATATCCAGCGTGATATTAAAGATACATTTAATCGTGTGGCGGTTCCTAAAGATCGCATTCAGTGGACGTACTTCTAATGAGAGATATTGAGAAAGAAATTATCGATTTTATCGTTCAGGAATATAACACTAAAAAGTACTTTCTCTGTGGGCCAAAGCGAATCATCACGCTTGATACCAGTATTAGGGATGATCTTAAACTCGTTTTTGAAGATAGTGAAGAACTTCTACAAAAGTACTTCAAGCGTTGGAATGTAGATTCAGAAGGATTTGACATACTCAACTATCTGAATCCAGAGTACTTTGGAAGTAAAGAGCCTGATCCGCGTAAGCCACTAACGGTTGGTATGCTCGTTGAAAGTGCTAAAGCTGGGCGTTGGTTATATAGTTGAAGAATAAAGTTATCATATTTTTAAATACCCCTTATTTGGGCTGAATCGCCACGGATAACCTGGACACTTCTGAGTCGTTGGTAGATCTTTTTCTTTATCCGTTCACGCTTCAGTAGCTGGAAAAAGCTTTCTGCAACCGCATTGTCATGACAGTTGCCACAACGGCTCATACTGCCCTCCAGTCCGTGCAATTTCAGCCATTCATAGCGGGTGTACTGACTATCCTGATCAGACTGAACCAGCACCTGTTTTTGGGGATGACGTCGCCACACGGCCATCAGAAGCGCATTCAGGACAATGTCTTTTGTCATTCGTGGTTGCATTGACCAACCGATAACTTTGCGCGAGAACAAATCAACGACCACGGCAAGATACAGCCAACCTTCGTGGGTTCATGATTACGTCAAATTTGCCGCCAGAAGCTGTGCGCCACATAGAAAATTCATGAATGCACATAAATAAAAACCCTCTGCAAAAACAGAGGGTTAAATTCACTTTTACCTGTTCATGAAAACACAGGAAGGATTATCGACTTATTCCCACTCAATTATCAATTAAATTAAAATTAATCGAAATAACAGTTATTTATAAAGTCGATCTTTCTCGATACCACAATCTATACCATGCGGAGATTTTTTTATTTTTTCTGCTCATCGATGTTTATTAAGCTCAGGCTCATGCTGAGAAAACTCTCGCACAACATGAATAAAATCTCAAATTAAAGATAAAAATCAGTATATTACACAAATTTATGCACAACCTCCATTTGAACTCCTAAGCAGATTCTACCGTCCATGACATCTCTTGTATTTCATGCCACTGCCACATGGACAAGGGACATTACGGCCAATCTTTTTGCTCTTGCGACCAAGGTGGACTTGTTTTTCCCGTTCGAGATTGACCGTACGTACAGGATTGGCCATTTTCGCCGCGTCTTCATAAATGTGTGCGTTTTCTGCTGTTTGCTCCGTCGGTATATAAATTTTGAAAGACCGCGCCTGGACATAAGTACCATCGGCACTAACTTCAGCCACAACGCCAATGACGTTAGTAGCCTTGGCGCTCAACGCAACTGCGCTAGCCTTATTGTTCACCTTATTCCAGTCAATTGGATGACCATGCCGTTGAAGCCAAACGAAGAGCAGTACACCGTCCCCGCCCAGAACAAAGTAACGAACGGGATGCTGAATCAGTGTTTTTCGATGGTCGGACAGCATCCTGGCCAGATTATTCCGGCCTTCCTCTCCTAGGTCACGGATATGACTCTCTGCTGAAAGCCAGCCGCTAGCTCGGGTGCTATCGAGTGCTCCAAGCAGCTTCAGAACCTCCTCCGGGAACTTCTGACTTGGGAACGGTTTGCTTTCCCACTCCTCACCTTCGAAGGCCCTGTCGACGATGTCACTCATGCCATCCCAGATAACCATGTTCGCTTTCTCTTCCTTCAATTGCTCGATAATATCCTGATCAAAACGGTTCTTCGACAGGTAAGCACCCAAGTGATCGAACTCATCAAAGAGATGAGCCCCGCGTATTCCGGCCACGGCTTGCCGCACCTCCAAGTAATGGACGAACTCCCCGGGTGTGGGCAAGAGTCGCTTGAGCACAAACAAATCGTCGATGGACAGTGAAATGAAAGCATGCTTTCCAAGTAAAGGCTCAACCTGCGGTAATTCTTTACAGTACGTGGAAAAGGGCGAGAACGACTCGACTGTCAACCCAATCGGCACCATCACCCGGTAGTCAGAGCGACGCACACGACAACACTCTTCGTATTTGCCATTCACGAGGTGGTAGAGGGACACTTCATCCGCCGAATTCATATAATTGAAGAAGCGCGCACATTGTTTATATGCCTTGAGTACTAAGTCCTGCACTGATTGAGCATGGCGGCCAAAATCAAGCGCCGGTGATGCAATGGTGGCAGCTGCACCAGCCTTAGCCTCAACTAGTAACAGCACATCATCGACCAGGATGAGAGTATCGTTTTCGGACCACTGCTTGCTGTCAGGATCCTTGTAGTAAACCTCCTGGAGAACTGTGGCTCCCGGAAGCTGGGCATAGAGAATGTCAGCAAAGGCTGCTTCGCTCATCATTTTCTGCCGATCTTTAAAGACCTTATTGTAATCCGGCTTTCGCTGAAGGAGATTAAATAGGAGCGCACGATACCCCGCATCGCGAGCAAAACAGGGATCGACCGCGTAGTAGTCCGACCCAAGTTGAATTAGAGGTTTCTTACGTGCTGGCAGTGTCCGAAAGGGTGTCCCCTTAAAATCGCCCGCTGCGAAGAACTCTGTATCTTCTCCTCGCTGGTATGACAAGTCTGCTAGCAATGTCGGTGGCAACTTCGTGTGACGACTTACATTGGCAATACCGCCGCGAAGTATATCCTCCATCGCCCCCCGGGCCGCTTTCGACTGCTCCTCATTTTCAGCAATCCATGACTCTATAGCGTCTTCCATAGACTTACTTTGCTCTATAGAAAAAGCTTTTACCGCCTCACACTGCTTCATCATCTCAATGATAGCGTTGGCCTGTCCAGAACGAGTAGCGTCGGCCATGGCTTGAAAGCCTTCCGCAATATCGGTGGCACCAATGCCGTACACCTCCTCCAAAACATCATTGTGAGGCGCCAGAACGTAGCGATAGAACTCGCCCTCCAAAACTTGATAACGATTCCCGCGTATCATGACCCAAGTGGATTTCGCACGGAATTCAATGTCGGCCGTATTAGGACCGAAGATGCCATCTTTGGTATCAGCAGAGGTGGCCATAGCAAAGAACATGGCCAGCTCTCTCAGTTTTCGGCTACGTTCAAACAGCTCAGCGCACAGTGCTTCGTCGAATTCCATATCCGCAGGTGCGGCCTCAGATGCCAGAACCGCGTGAACATACTCCAGTAAGAACTGGGTTTCATTAACTACGTCAGCTGGGCTACCCTCTTGGCCTTGCTTTTCGCCCCCAATTTGGTTTCCCATTTTTTTCATCATGTGCTGAGCGTAGATGTACCCGAGCAAATCATGCGGAGGCATTTTGACAATCAACTCACGCATTCGGTCAGCAATGGATTCCATATCCTTCAATAAAGAAGCTACAGCCTTCTTTCGATCTTCTTCCATATTCATTCTTATCACCCCATTTTGAACTACTGATCTTTCGAGCACCATAATGCTCACTCGTCAATCATATCAGCTCAGTCCTGCATCTTGGCTTTACGCTGTTCACGATAATCAGCTTTCTTATATATCGCCCTTACTCTGGTTACGTCGAGGTTTCGAGTGACCCTCCACCGGCAACCATTTTTTTGGCTTCATTGAGCCGTTCACGCGCTTCTGCAAGCGTGATCCCTCCAACACCATAGTGGCCAAAAATAACGGTCTCCTGTCTTCCGTTTATTGAATAGTTATAACGAAATGAGATCGTTCCAGCCGGAGTGACCGCAACATACAGACCATCACGGTCATTAACTTTATAGAGTTTCTCCTTCGGCTTAAGGTGACGCAGCCTGGTATCAGTCAACATGGTTTATTGTTTTCCTTTATCAAAAAATACCATGTTGTAAAAAATTCAGAAAAGTTATTTAACTATCTGTTTTTAATCGAGTTATAAAAAAATACCATAACTCAACCGAAATTTATCACATGGTACTTTTTCAAACCTGAATTCAAAACCAGAGAGTACCATCAAAAATTCCATTGAAAAAACCGTGCTTCCCGTTGCTAACAGCTGCCAGAAAGTGCCAGACATAAAAACAAAAAAGCCCGCAGTTACGCGGGCTTAGAGGTACTTTACTGCTTTTACGTGCAGGCTGTTGCTAGACGCGAAATCATTCCCACTCAATGGTAGCCGGTGGTTTACCGCTGATGTCATACACCACACGGGAAATCCCGTTGACTTCATTGATGATGCGGTTGGAAACACGACCGAGGAAGTCATACGGCAGGTGCGCCCAGTGTGCGGTCATAAAGTCGATGGTTTCGACGGCACGCAGAGAGACAACCCAGTCATACTTACGACCATCGCCCATGACGCCAACGGAACGGACCGGCAGGAAGACAGTAAACGCCTGACTGACTTTGTCGTACAGATCCGCTTTGCGCAGCTCTTCAATGAAGATAGCGTCCGCGCGACGCAGCAGGTCGCAGTACTCTTTCTTCACTTCGCCCAGTACGCGCACGCCAAGGCCCGGCCCCGGGAACGGATGGCGATACAGCATGTCGTACGGCAGGCCCAGCTCCAGACCAATCTTACGCACTTCGTCTTTGAACAGCTCTTTCAGCGGTTCAACCAGACCCATCTTCATCTCTTTCGGCAGGCCGCCGACATTGTGGTGAGATTTGATGACGTGCGCTTTACCGGTTGCAGACGCCGCAGATTCGATAACGTCAGGGTAGATGGTGCCCTGCGCCAGCCATTTCACGTCTTCCAGTTTCAGCGCTTCTTCGTCGAACACTTCCACAAAAACACGGCCAATGATCTTACGCTTGGCTTCTGGATCGTTTTCGCCAGCCAACGCGGACAGGAAGCGCTCTTCCGCCGGAACGTGAACGATATTCAGGCCAAAATGGTCGCCAAACATGTCCATCACCTGCTCGGCTTCGTTGAGACGCAGCAGGCCGTTGTCGACGAATACACAGGTCAGATTTTTACCGATCGCGCGGTGCAGCAGCATCGCGGTGACGGAAGAATCCACGCCGCCGGAGAGACCGAGGATCACTTTATCGTCGCCTACCTGCTCGCGAATGCGCGCCACGGCGTCGTCGATGATCTTCGCCGGCGTCCACAGCGCTTCACACTGGCAGATATCACGCACAAAACGCTCCAGCATGCGCATACCCTGGCGGGTGTGGGTCACTTCCGGGTGGAACTGTACACCGTAGAAGCGTTTTTCTTCGTTGGCCATAATGGCGAACGGGCAGCTCTCGGTGCTGGCGACGGTCACGAAGTCGGACGGAATCGCCGTCACTTTATCGCCGTGGCTCATCCACACGTCCAGCAGCGGTTTGCCGTCTGCGGTCAGGGAATCTTCAATACCGCGAACCAGCGCGCTGTCGGTCAACACTTCAACCTGCGCATAACCAAATTCACGCTCATTAGAACCTTCTACATGACCGCCAAGCTGCATCGCCATGGTCTGCATCCCATAGCAAACGCCAAATACCGGCACGCCTGCTTCAAAGACATACTGCGGCGCGCGCGGGCTGTTTTCTTCGGTGGTGCTTTCCGGGCCGCCGGAAAGAATAATGCCGCTTGGGTTGAAGTCACGAATTTGTGCTTCTGTCACATCCCACGCCCACAGTTCGCAGTAAACACCCAGCTCACGCACGCGGCGCGCAACCAGTTGAGTGTACTGAGAACCGAAGTCCAGAATGAGGATGCGATGCTTATGAATGTTTTCCGTCATTGACGCTTATTCCGAGGCAAGTGAAACAGATTAAATAAATCGCCCGACGCGAAGGTCGGGCGAAGAAAATCAGGAGCCCAGACGGTAGTTCGGGGACTCTTTGGTGATGGTCACGTCGTGAACGTGGCTTTCCTGGATACCCGCACCGCTGATACGCACAAACTCCGCTTTAGTACGCAGTTCGTCGATGGTAGCACAACCGGTCAGCCCCATACAGGAGCGCAGGCCGCCCATCTGCTGGTGAATGATCTCTTTCAGGCGACCTTTATAGGCTACGCGGCCTTCGATACCTTCCGGCACCAGTTTGTCGGCGGCGTTATCGCTCTGGAAGTAACGGTCGGAGGAACCTTTGGACATCGCGCCCAGAGAACCCATGCCGCGGTAAGATTTGTACGAACGGCCCTGGTAGAGTTCGATTTCGCCCGGGGATTCTTCGGTACCGGCCAGCATAGAGCCAACCATTACCGCGCTCGCGCCTGCGGCGATGGCTTTGGCGATATCGCCGGAGAAACGGATACCGCCGTCAGCGATAACCGGAATTCCGGTGCCTTCCAGCGCTTCTACCGCGTCGGAAACAGCGGTGATCTGCGGAACGCCCACGCCAGTCACGATACGAGTGGTACAGATGGAGCCCGGGCCGATACCCACTTTCACCGCGCTGCAACCGGCTTCCGCCAGTGCGCGAGCGCCTGCGCCAGTGGCGACGTTGCCGCCGATGATTTGCAGGTCAGGATATTTAGCGCGCGTCTCACGGATACGTTGCAACACGCCTTCAGAGTGACCGTGAGAGGAGTCGATCAGCAGTACGTCAACGCCTGCCGCCACCAGCGCGTCAACGCGCTCTTCGTTGCCCGCGCCTGCGCCGACCGCCGCGCCGACACGTAAACGGCCCTGCTCATCTTTACAGGAGTTTGGTTTACGTTCCGCTTTCTGGAAATCTTTTACGGTAATCATGCCAAGCAGATGGAAGTTATCATCAACGACCAGCGCTTTTTCTACGCGTTTTTCGTGCATTTTTGCCAGCACCACTTCACGGGCTTCGCCTTCACGAACGGTCACCAGACGCTCTTTCGGCGTCATGTAGACACTCACCGGCTGGTTCAGGTCAGTCACAAAACGCACGTCACGACCGGTGATGATACCCACCAGCTCGTTATCTTCAGTCACCACCGGATAGCCCGCAAAACCGTTACGCTCGGTCAGGGCTTTCACTTCATGCAACGTGGTGGTTGGCAGGACGGTCTGCGGGTCGGTCACTACGCCGGACTCGTGTTTCTTCACGCGGCGAACTTCTTCCGCCTGGCGCTCAATGGACATATTTTTGTGGATAAAACCAATGCCGCCTTCCTGGGCCAGGGCAATTGCCAGGCGCGCTTCCGTCACGGTGTCCATCGCCGCAGAAAGCATAGGAATATTCAGACGAATAGTTTTCGTCAACTGCGTGCTGAGATCGGCAGTATTCGGCAAAACGGTGGAGTGAGCGGGAACAAGGAGGACGTCGTCAAACGTCAGGGCTTCTTTAGCGATACGTAGCATGGGCAATATCTCACCTGGGAGGTTAATAAATATTGCCGCGGCATTATACAGAACGTAATCGGTTGCATCTACATTTTTTTTGCAAATAGTGCTTGCGATCCCCCGTGAGCAGGTTACTATCGATTGAATAACCTGCTGATTTAGAATTTGATCCCGCTCACATGTTATCCTCTCAAACTTCCTCAATTTTTACCGTAAGCCGCCTTAACCAGACGGTTCGTCTGCTGTTAGAACAGGAGATGGGACAGGTATGGATCAGCGGCGAGATTTCTAATTTCACGCAGCCTGCGTCGGGTCACTGGTACTTTACGCTCAAAGACGATACCGCTCAGGTGCGCTGTGCGATGTTCCGTAACAGCAACCGCCGGGTGACGTTCCGTCCGCAGCACGGGCAGCAGGTGCTGGTACGCGCCAACATTACGCTGTACGAGCCGCGCGGCGATTATCAAATCATCGCCGAAAGTATGCAGCCGGCTGGCGAAGGCTTGTTGCAGCAGAAATATGAGCAGCTAAAAGCCAAACTCCAGGCCGAAGGCTTGTTCGATCAGCAGCATAAACAGCCGTTGCCCTCCCCGGCCCACTGCGTTGGGGTAATCACCTCGAAAACCGGCGCGGCGCTGCACGATATTCTCCATGTGTTGAAGCGTCGTGACCCATCCCTGCCCGTTATTATCTATCCAACCGCGGTACAGGGCGACGACGCGCCGGGGCAGATCGTTCGTGCTATCGAACTGGCAAACGCGCGCGGCGAGTGCGACGTGCTGATCGTCGGGCGCGGCGGCGGTTCGCTGGAAGATTTGTGGAGTTTTAACGACGAACGCGTGGCGCGGGCGATTTTTGCCAGCCGCATTCCGGTGGTCAGCGCCGTCGGTCACGAAACGGACGTCACGATAGCTGATTTTGTCGCCGACCTGCGCGCGCCTACGCCATCAGCAGCGGCAGAAATTGTCAGCCGTAACCAGCAGGAGTTGTTGCGTCAGATCCAGTCCGCCCAGCAGCGTCTGGGCATGGCGATGGACTACTACCTCGCCAATCGCAGCCGCCGTTTCACGCAGATTTTTCACCGTCTGCAACAGCAACATCCGCAACTGCGTCTGGCCCGTCAGCAAACCGCGCTGGAACGTCTACGCCAACGGATGGGATTTGCGCTTGAGGCCAGGATTAAGCAGGCCAATCAACGCCAACAGCGCGTAAGTCAACGCCTGAGCCAGCAAAATCCGCAGCCGCGCATTCACCGCGCGCAGTCGCGCATCCAACAGCTGGAATATCGTCTGACGGAGAATATCCGCTCACGGTTAAGCGAACAGCGCGAGCGTTTTGGCAACGCGGTCACGCATCTGGAAGCGGTCAGCCCGTTAGCCACGCTGGCGCGCGGCTATACGGTTTCGACGACAACGGACGGCAAGGTGCTGAAAAAGATCAAACAGGTCAAAGCAGGCGATATCATGACCACGAGACTGGAGGACGGCTGGCTTGAAAGTGAAGTCAAATCCGTCACGCCGGGCACGTAATCCAACACTCCCCCACCCTTTGCAGCGCGATGTTGGGTTTCGACTTCGCCTCAGCCAACCTACGCGCCACGTCGGATAAGGTGTAGCCATAATCTGACGATCAACCGGTTTGTCATTCGCCTCAAAACCGGGCAGGGAACACCCGCCCGGTTTTGTCTAACTTACCAGTTATAGCGCAGATTGAGGCTACCGTTCAGATCGCCAAAGTCATTGCTGCCAGTCTGCCCGGCAACCTGAGCGCGAACGCTCCACTGCTTATCGATATCTGCCTGCAGACCCACTTTCAGCTCCGCACGGTTAGCCGGAAGATCCTGTTTCACCGTAGCATCATCAAACGATACCGACACATCATCGCTGGTGTGCAGCCAGTTAGCTTCAGCAAACGGCTGGATAACCGTACGGCTGCCTTTGTACAGCTTGCCGTCAACACGCAGACCCAGACGCGTTGTCCAACTGTCGCCATCCTGACCATCGATCCGGGTGCCGTAGTTATCCTTCACGCTATCCGCTGAGTAATTCTGCCAGACAACCTGCGCCTGCGGCGTCAGACTGACAGTATTACCGTTGCTAAGCGCAATATCGTAGCGATAACCGGTTTCCAGCGAGACGGCGTTAGCGGTTGAATCGTAAGATTCAGATCCCGCATCACCGCTCTCTACGCTGTTGTTGTAGAAACCGTATTGATACCAGCTATCGACATACGCGCCGCTATGCGTTTGGGCATCGGCAAACCAGGTGGCATAGACGCCGAGGTTGTAGCCGTCTACGTTGCCGCTACTGGTGAACTGGCTACCGTCCGCGCCACGGTTACCGGTGCTGTCGGTATCGGCGTTGATGTAGCTCGCCATGACGCCAACGGTAACGCTCTGCTGGCCGTTGCCCCAGGCCAGAATGTCGCCGCCTAACTGGAACTGGGAGTAGTTGCTGTCCATATCGATATTGCCGCTGACAGCCTCTGATTCTGCTTTACCCGCTTTGAAGCGCGCCCATACGCTGCCATCTGCGTTACGATACTGGCTGCCCTCGCGGTCATAGAGGGTCTGCATTTGCAGGTTGCGCGCCATCCACTGGTTGCCCATGTACGCGCCGATATCCGCACGGTACTGTGGTGCGACATCGCCGCCATCGTCCGGAGGCGTGACATTACCGCCATCGTCACCGCCATCCGAAGGCGTGACATCACTGTCATCACCACCGCTGTCGTCATCATCAGACTGTGCTTTTGACGCCAGATACCAGTCGTTGTCACTTTCATTCCAGTACAGACGGTAGGTATACAGACTGGCGTTAACTTCATTTTTTAACACAAACGCATCGCTGGTCGATACGCCGCCAACATCCACCACTTCAATACCGTTAGTGGTCTGTGCTCCATCGCCGATGCCGTTGATGTACAGATCGGTGGTGCAGGAGGCATCGCCGGTAATCACCAGCTTATCGGTCGCCGAATCATCGTCGCCCAGGACGGTATTCAGATAAAGCGAGCCGCCGTTGCCGGTGTAATTGCCATCAACATAAAGCGTATTGCCCGGCGTGCTGGAGGTGCTGCCGCTGGCGATCGTCCCCATGTTGACCAGATCGCCATTGAGGGTGAAGATAGCGCCTGTCTCCTCGCTGTCGCCGAAGACCAGCGTCCCTTCATTGGTCACCTTACCGTTAACGGTCGTACCATTGCTGCCGCCGAAGGTCGCCCCAGAAGCGACGTTCACCGCCTGCTGGCTGCCCACTTCGCCAATCGTACCGTCTCCGGCCAGCCACAGCGTGCCTTCCTGTACGTTAGTATCGCCGGTGTAGGTGTTCACGCCGCTCAGCGTCAGTTTACCCGCGCCCAGTTTGGTCAACGTTTTACCATCCCAGTCGCCGTTGCCGGTTTTATCGCCCAGTACGCTGGTGACTTCAAAGCTATCGCCTGCGCCCAGAGTGAAGGTGCCGTGTGCTGGCGTCGCTGACGTGGCGGTCGCATTCCAGCTCAGCCCTTCGGTAAGCAGATATTCTGACGCATCTTCAGGATTGATTGTCCCGGTTACGGTCAGATAGTCCGGCTTGTCAGTGAGGTTCATCGTCAGGCTGGTAAAGTCGCCGCTGATATCGCTGGTCATATCCATCAGTTTAAAGGACTGGAACTCCGCGTCGGAGGCGCGCGCTTGCAGGTTGGCGTCGCTGACGACCAAATCGCCGCCAAGCGTGGCGCTGCTGCCGGTAATCAGCGGTTGCACTGAGTCACTATTCAGCTCAACGCTCAGCGTACTGCCATCTTGCTGAATTAACGCGCTGTCGCCGAGATCCAACGAGGTGCCGAGCGCCAGTTGGGTCGTCGCGCCGCTATGAGTGGTGATGCCGCCCACCGCGCTGACTTCACCGTCTGCGTCCAGCACCAGCGTGGCATTATTGTCTACCAGACCGGTGCCCAGCGCCGTCGTACTGGCGGCGACCAGCGTACCTTCATTGATGGTGGTGCCGCCGCTGTAGTCGTTGTCGCCAGAGAGGATCAGCGTGCCTGCGCCTTCTTTGGTCAGCGATTTACCGTCCCATCTGCTACCCGGATCCAGCGTATCGTCAACGTCTGTCAGTGTAGCCGCAACGTTAAAGCTGCCGTCAGGGTCGCTCAGGGTAAAGGTGCCGTGGGCGTCGGTAGTGGCGTTGTCTCTGTCCGCATACCAGGAGAGGGAGGCCGTCAGATCATAGTGGGTGTTGTCTGCTTCATCGACTTTTCCGTCGATAGTCAGGAAGTCAACATCTTCGCGGTTCATCCCTGCAATGGTCAGATCGTCGAAATCGCTCGTAATGGCGCTGTCGCTGTCAATCAGCGTATAGGTGTATGCCTCAGGCGTCCAGCTGTCTGTAACGCTGCCGATGCCGGTAACATTCAGAGTGCCGCCCAGCGTGACGCTGTCGGCGGTAATCACGGCGTCGTCGGTGGCCGCGCCGAGGTCAATACTTAGCGTACTGCCGTCTTCCTGGGTGAGCTGGCCCGCGTCAAGGGTGCTGCCCGCCGCCAGCGCGGTCGTGGCGCCGGTATGGGTGGTGATGTTCGCAAGCTCGAATGCGCCGTTGGCATCCAGCATCAGCGTACCGCTGTTGTCGACATCACCGCCGCTCAGCGCGTTAACGTTGGCGGCAATCAGCACACCGTCGTCAATAGTGGTGCCGCCGGAGTAAGTGTTGTCGCCGCTTAACGTCAGCTCGCCCGTGCCGATTTTCACCAGCGAACCGGTGCCGGAAAGCGTATTTTTCAGCTCGCCCTCGCCGACCTGAAGCACGCCGTTGTTGGCAACAGCTCCGGTCCCCAGTGAATCCGCATGGTCAGCAATCAGCACACCGTCGTCAATGGTGGTGCCGCCGGAGTAATCGTTATCGCCGTTTAACGTCAGCTCGCCTGTGCCGGTTTTCACCAGCGAACCGCTGCCGGAAAGCGTATTTTCCAGCTCGCCCTCGCCGACCTGAAGCACGCCGCTGTTAGCGATAGCGCCAGTGCCCAGCGAATCCGCATGGTCAGCCGTCAGCGTACCGCCGGTAATGGTGGTGCCGCCGGAGTAAGTGTTGTCGCCGCTTAACGTCAGCTCGCCCGTACCGGTTTTCACCAGCGAACCGGTGCCGGAAAGCGTATTTTCCAGCTCACCCTCGCCGACCTGAAGCACGCCGTTGTTGGCAATAGTCCCGGTCCCCAGCGAATCCGCATGGTCAGCCGTCAGCGTGCCGCCGGTAATGGTGGTGCCGCCGGAGTAAGTGTTATTGCCGCTTAACGTCAGCTCGCCGGTACCGGTTTTGACCAGCGAACCGCTGCCGGAAAGCGTATTTTCCAGATCGCCTTCGCCCACCTTAAGCACGCCGCTGTTATCGATATCGCCGCTGCCCAGCGAATCCGCATAGTCAGCCGTCAGCGTACCGCCGGTAATGGTGGTGCCGCCGGAGTAAGTGTTGTCGCCGCTTAGCGTCAGCTCGCCTGTGCCGGTTTTCACCAGCGAGCCGCTGCCGGAAAGCGTATTTTCCAGCTCGCCTTCGCCGACCTGAAGCACGCCGCTGTTAGCAACAGCCCCGGTACCCAGCGAATCCGCATGGTCAGCCGTCAGCGTACCGCCGGAAATAGTGGTGCCGCCGCTGTAAGTGTTATCGCCGGTCACGATCAGCTCATCGCTACCGCTTTTGACAATTTGGCCCTCGCCGGTCACGTTGTTATCCAGCGTGCCCTGGCTCAGCGCAAGCGTTGCGCTTTCTGCAATCGTCACATCGCCAGTGCCGAGCGCGGCGGCGTCTTTGGCGGCCAGAATGCCGCCGTCAATTTCAGTATCGCCGTAGTCGTTGCCGGTGTTGCTGAGGATCAGCGTGCCGTCGCCTTGTTTGGTTAGCTTGCTGCCGTTCCAGTTGGAGGTCGCCGTGGTTTCGTCCAGTTCGCTGGTGACGGTAAAGGTACTGCCTGCATCAACGGTAAAAGTGCCATGCGCAGCGCGCGCAGAATTTGCGCCCGCGTACCAACTCAAGCCCGTAGACAACTCGTAGTTGGTATTATCATTCGCATCAACGCCCGCGTTGATCGTCAGATAATCCGGCATAGCGGAGGTGTCAGCATCCAGTGTTACGCTGTCAAAATCGGTAGTGATTGCGCTTTGTGAATCAATCAGCGTGATCGATCCAAAGTGTTCGTCGGTTTCGGGCGCGACAAAGGTGGCCGTTGAGCTAAGGTTCAGCGTCCCGTCCAGCGTGACGTTGGCGGCTTTGATAATTGGCGCGCTGTTGGCGGTATCCAGCGTCGCGTTTATCTGGCTGTTATCCTGTAAGGTCAGGGTATTGTCCACCGTCAGCAGCGTACCTGTCGAACCGCTCGCGTTGCCCAGCGTAATATCGCCGTCGTTGGTCAGATTGCCGACGGTTGACGGGTCGGTCATGTTCCACTGGCTGGTGTCGTCGAGCGACAGCGTAGTAAACATCGCATCTACACTACCGGTTAACGTGGACCCCTGGCTTAAAGAGAGCGATGACGATGACATGTCACTCTGAGCAACGTCACCGATCAATGTCGTATTGTTGGCCTGAATTACCGCCTTGCTGCCAAGCTTGATCACTTCCGGCGCTTCAAATGTGCTGTCGGTCAGCACGATAGGAGCGTTAATCGTCGTGCCAGTGTCCACATGCAGCGCAATCGTGTCTGAATTAACCTGTGCTTTGTTGACCGTCAGCGCGTTGAGATCCTCATACCCGTCGAGTTTTCTTTTGCTGGTTATAAAGATACCGTCGCCGTCGGCGTTGATGGTGGCGCCGTCGATCCTGGCGTCCGACGCCAGAATATACACGCCCGTACCGGCAGAGGTAATGTTGCCGCCTGTAATATCCAGGGTAGTGGCGTTATTGGCCTGTACCGCCGCGCCGCTGGCATTGGTATGTGTTATGGTCGCGTTGGTGAGATTAAGAGCGGCCTTATTGGTACCCTGGATGGTGCTCATCGTACCTGCAGAGCTGACCGAGCTATCAGACAGGTTCAGGGTGGAACCCTCGTCTGTCGCGGTGTTTCCGGCAACAACGTTTATCTGGCCTTGCGCCAGGGTGATTGTGCTACCGTCCAGCACGTTCAGCGTACTGCCTTGTTGCACCTGCGCGCTGCTGCTGTTAGCTGCCTCAACGATGGTACCGTCCAGCGTTGCTTCTGAACCCGTATACAACGTCATTACGCCGAAATTGCCGTCAATCGTTAGCGTACTGTCTGTTAACGTCAGTGTGCTGCCATCCGCTGCGGAAATACCCTGGGTATAAATGCCCGTAGTGGTTATCTTCGCGTCGGTAAGCTCAAGGATAGCGTAATGATCCAGCGAAATGGCGTTGGAAACATACTTACCGCCATCCGGATCATCAGCTCCGCCTCCGCTTGTTTCAATGACGAGCCCCGTCCCTGTGACCGTGGTGGGCTGCCAGCCGACGGTGGCGACACCCGAGACATATAGCGCCGCGCCTTCATCGGTGCCCGAATAGCTCATCGGCGGCGTTGACGCATCCAGAACGTGGGTCTGCGCATCAGCATATGATACCTGATTGTCGGCCATGGCCAGCGGGCTGAAAAATCCGAGCGCTGCAGCCACGGCGCAAGCCAGCGCCGCGCGCGTTGCTTTTATTATTTGTCCATATTCGGACTTTTTGTTTAGGGAATGGATTTCACTCGCGCATACTTGCGCTTTAACTTTGCTGTGGCCTCGCGCCAGTTCTGAAGCCACGACATACATATTTCGCACGGCGCTCCAGACAATACTGTAAGTCCTGTTCAATTTTTAAATTTCCCTTTAATAACGTTCACGAAGCAAACTGGATTTTGATTGGGCTGCAAATAGCCTTTAAATGCTACATTATCAATGAGTTAAATAATAAATAACAAAAATACAGCTCTATGAATGGTTGCAATCACCTGAAACAATATATTATCCAAGCCAAATTATTAACTAATTTCAAGGCTTATTTCAATGCCAGGTCAATTTCTGGTTGATTTATAATTGATATAAATACATTCATCCATTTAATAAATATTTATGCCGTGAATAACATTTAATAACTTCATATATTAAAATAAATAAATGCGTGAAACAAAAAGGTGTGATTATCATGCGACACCTGCGTTATTTTAAATATACTCGTCATACTTCAAGTTGCATGTGCTGCGGCTGCGTTCCCTCACTCCAGTCACTTACTTTAGTAAGCTCCCGGGGATTCGCTCGCTTGCCGCCTTCCTGCAACTCGAATTATTTAGAGTATATACGTAGCGCCAGATGCCGGGTTGCAGAAGGGAGACGGCGCTTTTACACACGCGTGGCAAACGGTGGTGACGCCAATTAGCAGAACATATACTTTTCAATGAATGCTACTTTCACTTTTTCATGAAGCTCAATTGAATGTGAAAAGCAGATTATTTTCGTGCCAGACGCATAATACGTTACTCCACGCACGTCGCATAACCCGCTGTGCCTGCCGGCTTAATGGCGCAGTTTTGACTCTTGGTATTCTCATCTACGCCGCAATACATGCCGCCGCTCGAGGTTGATTTAGATAAATAGGGATAGCCCAGCGTCGGCCAGCCTAACGAGCTAATTGAATGATACAGCGTCAACAGGTCGTTATTATCCGGTGCTTTGCTAAGGCTACCGCACTGTTTGGCAATATCCCATTTCGTGTTGTCCACCGTATGCGCCATCGCCCAGTACTCGTTATTTGCATGCACTCCGTTGGTAAATACTGGCGTCACGCCTGACAGCATCTCAGCCTGAAGCCACGGACGATGCAGCGTTTTTCCGTTGACGGATGTCGTATCCGACATATTTCCCCAGAACAACGCTTTATCCGTATCCGGGCTGGTAAGTACCATAAAAATCACATCCAGCGATGCGTGAAGAGTCGTATTGTCCGTCACTTTCACCGTGAGTGGCGTTTTCAACCCCAGGCTTTTATCCTGATTGAGCGTAAACGTTGCCGTACCGTCGCTGCCGGTAGTGCCGGTAAAGACAATCCCGGTGGTGGTCATACTTTGGCTGGCGCTTGCGGGAGTCAGCTCTTTAAGCATGAGATCGTCTGCTCCGGCATCCGCTGCCACGTCGCCATCCGTTATCACCATACCTGCCCGATTTTTCGAATCGCCACGTGACAACGTAAAACCGACGTTGGCGACCGGGTTACCGCTGCTATCTTTTACCGTCACCGTTAACGGCATCGCACTTCCCTTCGCCACTACCGCCGCATTTTTCGCGCTGTCCATCGCCGTCGAGGTCAGCGTAATACTGGCAGGAGTAGAAGTACGCGGCTCGACCAGACACACCTGAGCGCCGGTGGCAGTCGATGAACTGGCGGTGCCCTTACCGCCGCTATTCAGGTTTATAAATTGGTAATATCCGGTATTCGGCGCACGATCCGCCGCCCACCAGGATTTGTTCCCCGCCACCGGCCAGCCGTAATTTGTACCGATTGCGCCGTTAGGATTGTCGCTATACAACGTTTGCAGATCGCCCGACAACGGCTGGTATTCCGCATCACAGCCGGTTGCGCCCGCTTTTTCAGTGTTCGCTGCGGTGACTAAGGGCCATGTTTCATTGTTAACCAGGTAAGTACCGCTATTCGACGTCATCTCCGCCGCCAGCAGCGGACGCCGGAACTTCACGCCCGCGCTGTTGGTCACGGTTTCCGGCATGTGTCCCCAGTATTTGGCTTTATCGCTGTCCGGGCTGGTAATGACGGTGAAAATGACGTCCATATCGCTAACTGTCAGCGGATCGTCGACAAGCATCGCCTGTAGCGGTGTTCTCAGGCCACGGGAATCATCCTGCGTCACTTCGAGTTGCGCTTTACCATCCTCATCCGTAATGCCATACCAATAACTTGTGCACGAAGATACCGTGCAGTTAAACGTCATTGAGCCCGTAGACGGCGCAACCGATGTGAGTACCATGCCTCCGCCGGAACTGCCATCAACGACACCCGCCCGGTCTATCGAAAGCGTTCGTCCCAAACGGATAGCGGTATTGGGCTGCGGCGTGCCGGAACCATCCCTCACAGTGACGGTCAACGGCAGGCTCTCGCCCTTCTTCGCCACTGGAGCGCCTTTATCCGCATCCATGTCGCTGGAGGTGAGTTCTATCGACAAGTCCCGGCGCTTTGCCAGACAAAGCTGCGCCGTGGCGGTATTGGCTTTGGTTGTCAGCGTATTATTATCGCTGAGTCTGACATACTGAAACTGACTGTCTGAGTGCGTGGCATCCGGTACTGAGTTACCCGCCCCCCAATATTTTCCTGATGCCACCGGTAGGCCAGGCGTTGTCGTGAGTGCGCCATTGGGATAATCGGTATATAGCGTCTGTAAATCATTTACCGTCGGCAACCCCAGCCGATCGCACGGGCTGGCGGTGTCCTGATACATATTCGGATAACGGCTCCAGGTATACCAGGTCTCGTTATTTTCCGTATAACCCGACGTGTCCGCCGTTGAAGAAAGTTCAGCGCGCAGCAGCAGTCGCTTAAATTCAACCACCTTACTGTTGGTAAAGGTTTCCGGCATATGGCCCCAGTATTTGGCCTTATCGCTGTCCGGGCTGGTCACTACGGTAAAGATTGCGTCTTTGCTGTCTGTCAGGTTGCTGCCGTCCATCGTGGCGGCGCTGATAGTGGTTTTTAAACCGGCGGTACTGTCCTGCGCAAGGGTAAATGTCACCTGTCCCTGGGCATCAGTTTGCGCATACAGATATTTCGCCGAGGTATCCAGCAGGTATGTCGCCAGGCCGGACAGCATCACATTACGCAGCGTAATATCGTCTGTGACGCTTGAGGACGATGTGGCGCTGTTGGCGCGATTGTACGAAGATCCGCGGCTGATTTTCACCATCACGTTTTTCATCGGCTGACCTGCGGCGTCTTTCACGTCGATGGTGGCGGCCATCTGCTCGCCCTTCTTCGCCTTTGCGCTTCCGGTGGTTTCATCCTGGCCTGCCAGCGTAAGCGTCAGGCTGGCGGCGGCGCTGCGCGGCGAGGCAAGACAGGTCTGCATGTAGTACATCGAGGTGCTGGTCGTCGTTTTGACATCATTGCCGTCGTTAAACAGGTTGACCGCCGCGTAGAGCGACTTCGTGCCGTCTGACGATATCACGTAATCCCCCGCCCACCAGTAGCGGCTGACGTTGTTGTTGCCTGAACTGGTCATCGGCCAGCCGTTACGGCTGCGCATGGCGTTATCCGGGTATGTCCCGTACAGCGTCTGGAGGTTGGCTACGGTCGGTAGCGTGTCGCGCCCACAGCCGCCACCGGTGCCGTTCCAGGCTTTATCGACGGTTATCATGCCCCAGGTTTCGCCTTTGTCGTAGTAGCCGTTGGCGATGGTCAGCGTTTTGCCGGGCGTAGCGCTAAACTCGCTGGCCAGCAGCGGACGCCTGTACGCCACGCCGCTGCTGTCGGTCAGCGTTTCCGCCATATGGCCCCAGTAGTTGGCCTTCGGCGTGTCCGGACTGGTGACCACGGTAAAGATGACTGGCAGCGGCGCGCTCGTTACGCCGTTGTGTTCTATCGCCGCCGTCAGCGGCGTTTTAAAGCCCGCGCCGCTGTCCTGGCTGATATTCAGCGTCAGCGTGCCGTCGGCGCCCGTGGCGGTGTAATAGTTAGCGCCGCTGCTACGCCCGTCGCTGTGGTTTATCTGTATATCCGCCGCCGCCGAGCTATTCACCTCCTGATTCGCGCGCCCGACGCTGTCGCCGCGCGTAAAGATAACCGGCGTGTCGGCGGCCGGGTTGCCCTGGGCATCCCGCGTGGTGATGATGACCGGGATGGTCTCGCCGACTTTCGCTTTGGCGAATCCGTCGCTGTCGTTATACACAGGCGAAGTGAGCGTTATCTGCGTCGCCGCCGGATGGGCGTTTTGCAGGCAGACAAAATAGAGTTGTTCATTCCACAATAGCGAACCGACGCCGCCGTCGCGCAGATTAATCGACTTAACGTAGCGGTTTTGCGTACTCCGGCTCAAATCGGCGGTGCTGTCCTGGTAGTTTTTACCGTCCAGCGGCCAGCCCTGCTGGGTATTCATGGCGCCGCCGGGCCTGGCGTCGTACAGCGATTGCATATCGGCAAGGGTCGGCACGTATCCCGCGCCGCAGGCGTCGTTCGCCATTTCAAAATCGACGATTCCCCACGCTTCGTTGTTTTCCGTATTGTCGCCGTGGGTAACGCCGCTGGCGATTTCAGCCGATAACAGCGGGCGCTTAAACACCTCGCCGTTGACCGCCGTCGTCGTTTCCGGCATATGGCCCCACATTTTGGCTTTGTCGCTGTCCGGGCTGGTGACCACGGTAAAAATAGTATCGATGCTGGCCGTCGCGCTGGCGTTATTGTACAGCGCCGCCGTAATCGCGACTTTCGTCCCGTGGGCATCCGGGCGGGTGACGTTGATGATTTTGCTGCCGTTTTCACCGGTCATACCGCCGATTTGGGTGGCGCTGTCGTTGAGCGAATCGCCGTCAATCACCACCGCCGAGACGATGCCGTCGCCACTACCAGCGATATGTTTCTCCCCCTGGCGGGTATAGCCGTCGCCGCGGCTTAACACGAACGGCGCTTGCGGCAGCGGATTGCCGCTGGCGTCTTTTACCGTCACTTTAAGCTGGAGCGTATCGCCCTTTTTCACCTTCACCGCGTGTTCGCTGTTTGCGTTATACCACAATGCCGCATCCACCGGCTCAATAGTGATAGACGCCGCCGTCGGATTTTTGCTGACCAGACAGCTCACGTAGTCCGACGCATCGCCGGAAGCGGTATAGCCGCCCGCAGCCAGTGATACCGCCTGCCATGTAGCGGCGCTGGCGAAGGTGGAAGACCAGTAGTCATACGTCGTCGGCCAGCCGGATACGGTGTGGATTTTATTGCCGTCGCTGGAGGCATACAGTGCGGCAAGCTGATCGGCGCGCGGCAGATGGCCGGCCTCGCAGCCCCCAGCGTTGGGGTTATTCAGCGCGTCGGCGTGGCTGACGCGCGCCCAGGTTTCGTTATCCTGCTCCTGGGTACGGGTGGCGGCAGTCGCTTCCGCCGCCAGCTTTGGCCGCTGGAATTCCATATCACTTACGGTGAGCGTGTCCGCCATATGGCCCCACATCTGCGCCTCCGGCGTATCGGGGCTGGTGGGAACGGTAAATTTCACGCTGCGGTTGACGGGCGTGGTAATCAGTGAGTTGACCGGCAGTACGCTCAACGGCGTCAGCAAGCCCACGCCCTGCGGCTGTTCAATCACCAGCGTGGCGTTGCCCTCGGCATCGGTCATGCCCTGGTACGTCATCGACGCCCGGGAAGAGCCGAAAGGCGTTCCGCCCATCACCAGCGTTCCGTCGCTGGGATCGGTAAAGCCCGTGGTGGCGTTGTCGCGATTTTTGCCGTGCGACATGGTGACGGTAAAGCTGGCGTTGGGCACACTTAACCCGTTCAGCGCATTAACGGAATGGACGTTCATCGTGATTTGTTCGCCGACTTTGGCTACCGCATTACGTAACGACTCATCGCCATTAAAGTAAACGTCCAGACTGGTCACCAACTCATTGCCGGAGCAGGAGAGATAGTTCGGTTCGGCGCCGCTGAACATGCTGTCCGCGCCGGTCGCCAGGTTGACGTGCGCGGTGGTGGAACCATCAGTATCCGCCGCGATATAGCTGTGTTTCTGCGTCGGCCAGCCGTAGGTCGTTTCCATCGCGTTACCGGAATGGGCCTGATACAGCGTATCCAATAGCAGTTGCCCCGGCACCTGGCCGGTACCGCACTGGTTCGTCGCCGCCGTTACCGAGTTAAACGTCGCCCAGTATTCGTTATTCTCAAATTCGGAACCGGTATCCTGCGCGGCCTCTTCTGCCAGCAGCGGGCGTTTGTAGATATTGCCCGCTTCCACCACGCCCTGCATATGGCCCCACATGCGCGCCTGCGCCACGTCCGGGCTGGTGACGACGGTAAAAATCACGTTCTGCGTCGCTTCCGTGCCGTCGAACAGCACCACGCGCACCGGGGTTAATACGCCCGCACCCTTATCCTGAGTCAACACCAGCGAGAACTGACCGTTGGCGTCGGTGACGCCATGATAGTGGCCGTCGCTGCCTGCCAGATTGGTGATAATTACCGGATCATCCGTCCACTGATGGGCGGCGTCAATATCGGCGTTCTTTTGATTCTGGCGATTTTGCTCGTCGCCCAGGTAGACGTTAAAGTAGCGATAAGGCAGCGGTTTATTGGTGGCGCTGTCGGTGACGGTGATCTTCATGTTGATCTCTTCGCCCACCTTCACTTTCGCCGCGTTGACCGTTGAATCAAAATTATCGGCGCTAATCACTAATTTCGGCGTGACCGCAGGCGGGGCTTTATCCACGCAGCTAACCAGCGATTGCGTGGCGTCCGGCATCTGCGTAAGGGCGCGGCTGCGCATATCAATGCTGATATGGTCAGTGGCAGTCGATCCCTGGGAGGAGGACCAGTACTCTTCATCACCGGATGTCAGCCCTACCGGCCAGCCGAGGGTGGTGGCCAGATCGCCGCGCGCAATTTTTAACCCTTCCAGTTGGCGTGCATCCGGCAGAATATCGCAGTGCGCGTCGGCGTGACCCCAGTTGAACTGCGCCCAGGTTTCATTGTTGATGCTGGCGGTGCGGTCTTCACCGTCGGTTTCCGCCGCCAGTTTGGGGCGGTAAAAGGTGTAGCTTGCGCCGTCCACCGTGGCGGTGGACGTCTCTGCCATATGACCGTACATGTTGGCGCTGCTGCTGTCCGGGCTGGTGAGGGTGGTAAAAATCACGTCCACGCTGGCTTTCAGCGCTGGCGCGCTCGACGGGTGCGCTATCAGCGGCGTTTTAACGCCCGGGCCGTTCGCCTGGGTGACGACCACGGTCGCCACGCCCTCGGCGTTGGTCGTACCGTGATATTCCGTGGCGGTGGTGGTCAGTTCGGTGTTGCCGACGCGCACCGGCGCGGCATTGTTTACCACGCCCTGGCGGTTTTGCGCGTCGCCGCGGGTAATCACGAAATCAACGTTGCCCTCCGGTTCGCCGCCGCAGTCTTTGGTCGTTACCGTCAGCATGATGCTTTCGTCCGCTTTGACCTTCGCGGCGTTGAGCGACTCATCCAGATGATCGGCGGCGAGCGTTACCGGGTCGCCCACGGCGGGCGCGATATCCACGGCAAACTTTTGATCAAGCACTTCGACCGCCGTGTTATAAGGCACGCCGGTGCGGGTAAGCAACCACAGCGGCGGTATGGCGGTTGAGGTATCCAGCTGCGACCAGACCACCAGATGGCGGCCCGCCAGATTCTGCGCGCAGAAACTTATATTGCTGACGGGTTGTGGATCAAGCGGCGTGTCCGGCGTGGCGGCGTCGGCCCACACCAGCGTGACGGTGGGCGCGCGTTCAGCCTGCCAGACCAGCGGCGGCACGGCGAAGATATCGCCTTCGGTGTCGTGCGGATTGGTTAAGGTCAGCGCGCTGCCAGCATCACTGGTGCTGAACTGGCTGGGCTTCGCGGAGTAGTCAACAGGATTCGCCGCATCAGAGCGCAACTGCACGCTGCCCTGATATACCGGGATCGTTACACTGTCGGCCTGAGGCGGAGTGCCATTAATAGCCGCAGTTTGCTCAGTGAGTTCCTGCCATGCGCCGCTGCTTCGCACGGCCTGCGCGAAGAAAGGCGTTAAACTGAGGGCGCATAGCAGCAGCCAGGGTAAAAAACCGACACACTTTTTCGATTTCACTGACGTACCTGAGAAAAGTCCATTTCGTTGCAGTTCATTCCATGAATACAAAAACGTAAAAATACATCGCTACCGGAACAGCGCCAGCTACAAGGGATACCCAGGTTGGGCGCCGCAAAGCGTCACCCAACATTCAAACGCGCTCCCGGCCCCATTCCCCATTCACTACGGCACCCGGCACGAGCCTAAGCCCGAGGTCGTCGCTTTTTCACGAGTACAGGTTGTCTGGCCGGTCGTTTCGTTAAATGAACAGTAGTACTTATTGCTTTGACCTTCATCTTGCGACACATAGTCCCAGGATGATGTCGTCGGCCATTGCAACGTGCCGATAACGCTCTGCAACGCTTTCAGATCGTCCAGCGAGGCTATATTTTCCTGCGATCCGCAAAGATGCGTCAACGACGTTTCCACGTGTTCGGACTGATAATAATAGTTCGTCCCCCAGAATTCATTATTAAACGGCCAGGTATCCCGGGGCGCGGCAGAGAGCTCGGCTTTCAGGTACGGGCGGCGCAGCGTAACGCCGTTCACCTGCACGGTATCCGGCATATGACCCCAGTATGACGCATACGGCGTATCCGGGCTGGTTTGTACCGTAAAGATTGCATCTACGCTCGCCGCCTCATCAAATTGATTCGCAAGCGCCGCCGTGACAGACGTTTTTAACCCCAGCGATTTATCCTGAGTTAACGTAAACCGCAACTTACCGTCATCGCCGGTGAAGCCAGACCATTTTGTGCTGAGGCCATTCTGGTTATTAAACGCCACTGCCGTACCCGCAGGTGCAACCGGCGTCAGCATCATATTCGCCGGCGAAGTTGTAAACGGAACCGGCTCGCCAATCACGCCTGGTTCAATGTATTGCTTATCCACCGCACCGCGCGAATAAGAGTATTCACGCGTCAACAGTACGGCCACCCCGGCCTGCGGCTGCCCGGCGTCGTTAGTCACCGTTACCGTCATCGGTATCGTTTCGCCTTTTTTCGCCACAGCCGCTGATTTATCGGCGTTCCATGCGTCGGAAGAGAGCGCGATATTCAGCCCGCTGCGCGATGTTGTCAGGCAGAGTTGTAAGTAGTAGTTACCCGGGTTTTCCGACATGCTGTAGTTTTTCCCCGTCTTGAGATCTTTATACTGCCAGTAAAGGGTTGAGCCTTTCAGCAGGCTATCCCCCGCCCACCACCGCTTCCCGACGGGCAATCCAATATCGGTCGCCACCTTGCCGCTTGGGTGATCGTTGTACAGCGCAGTGAAATCATCTATCGCAGCCATCTGGTTCATCGGACACCCGCCGTAATTGCCGGTATTAAAACTATTCACCATGATCCAGTTTTCATTGGTTTCGAAATAGGTATCCGTGTGCGCCTCCGATGAGGGCTCGCCTTCCACCAGCGGGCGCTTAAACTCCGCACCGTTGCTGGCGGTGAAGGTCTCCGGCATATGGCCGTACATGTTGGCCTTGTCGCTGTCCGGGCTGGTGAGGACGGTGAACACCACCGGCAGCGATGAGGTCGCCGTCGGCGTATCGTTCAGATTCGCGGTCAGCTGGTTTTTCAACCCTATGCCGCCGGGTTCGGCAAGCGTCAGGGCCAGCGTACCATCCGCGCCGGTGGCGCCGGTCAGAACCGATGTGGCATAGTAAAACTGTTGCTGCGCACCGGTGAGCGGCGTCACCGTCATGTTGGTGCCGTTAGTGGCTACAAATTTATTATAGTCAGGGTTGCGCGCCTTCCCGGCGTCGCGTTTAAGCGAAAAAGTCGCATAAGGCACCGGGTTGCCCATCGCATCGGTAGTGGTAATGAGCAGCGGGATCGACTCGCTATTTTTCGCCTTTACCGCCTGAATAGCGTCATCCATCGCCTGCGGGGAGGTGAGGGTAATCAGCGTGGCCTGCGGCAACGGCGTCCTGGCGCAAATTTGGTACTGCCAGACAGAGCTGGACGAGCTGTTTTCTGACCGACGCGAACCATCAGCCAAATCGACTGCGTAATAGAAGTCAAGTTTTGCCCCGCTGGAAAATGACGTCGAGTTCGATCCGCTCCAGTAAGAATAGTAGACCGGCCAGCCCTGGGCGGTATTTATCGTTCGGCTCGGGTATTTGCTGTAGAGCGAATCCAGCGCCTCAACGGCAGGGTAATAGCCCGCCGCGCAACGGGCCGGATTGGCCCCTTCACTGGCTGGCCCATGAAAAACCGCCCAGGTTTCGTTGGTTTCTTGCTTAGACGCAGTATTGTCCGTACTGGACAGCTCAGCGTACAGCAGCGGGCGCTGGTACACCGCGCCATCCGCCGCCATCAGCGATGGCGCCATATGCCCCCACATGCGGGCAACGCTGACATCCGGGCTGGTGACGACGGTAAAGATAGTGTCGATGCTGGCACTCACGGCGGCATTTTCATACAACGTCGCGTTAATCGCGGTGCGGGTGCCGTGGGTGTCCGGGCGGGTGACGCTGATGATACGGGTGCCGTCAGTGCCGGTCTGCGACCCCATTTTGGTGGTGGTCCATGCCAGCGATTCGCCGTCGATCACCACGGGCGTCACGATGCCTTGCAGATCGTCACCGTCCTGAGCGGTATACTTTTCGCCCCGGCGATCGTAACCGTCGCCGCGGGTGAGCACAAACGGCGCTTCCGGGATCGGGTTGCCGCTGGCGTCCTTCACCGTCACCTTGAGCTGCATCGTCTCGCCCTTTTTCACTTTGACCGCGTGGACGTCGCTGCCGTCGTACCACTGCGACGGATTGACCGGTTCAATGGTGATGGACGCCGCCACCGGGTTATCGCTGGCCAGGCAGCTGGCGTAAATCGAGACGTTGCTGTTGGCAAATTCACTGCCGTTCGTCAGCGCGATCAGTTTCCAGGTGGTGGCGCTCTGGTAGGTGGACGACCAGTAGTTAAGATAGGTCGGCCAGCCCTGAATGCTGTGAATCTTGCCGCCGCTGTTGGCGTTATACAGCGCCTCAAGCTGGTCGATGCGCGGCAGGCGGTTCGCCGCGCAGCCGCCCGCATCCGGGTTGCCCACCGCGTCGCTATGGGCCACGCGCGCCCAGGTCTCATTGCTCTCGTCCTGGGTACGCAGCGGGTTGCTCACTTCACCCGCCAGTTTGGGCCGCTCAAAAGTCCAGTCGCCCACGGTAATCGTGTCGGCCATATGGCCCCACATTTTGGCCGCTGGCGTATCCGGGCTGGTGGCGACGGTAAACTTCACGCTGCGGGAAACCGGCGTGCTGATTAATGAATCGACGGGCGCAATATTTAACGGCGTCAGCAGCCCCACGCCCTTTTTCTGGGTGAGGATAATGGTCGCATCGCCGTTAGCGTCGGTGATCCCGTGATAAACCTGCCCGGCAACGTAGCCCACGTCGTCAAACTGCATCTCGCCGTTGCTGGTATCGGTAAAGCCGGTCGTCAGCCCGTCACGCCGCCTGCCGTTCGCCATGGTGATGGTGAAGTCGGTATTGCCGATCGCTATGCCGTTAAGGGCGTTGCGCGAATGGATGTTCATCTTAACCTGTTCATCCACTTTGGCGTCGGCGTTTTTGATCACCGGATCGTCGTTGAAGTAGACGTCCAGCACCGCCACCATTTCATTGGCCGAGCAGGTCAGGTAGTTGGGCGTATCGGTAAATTTGCCGCTATCGCCGTTTTCGAGGTTGACGTGTACCGTCCCGGAGGCGTCGCTGTCGGCGGCGATGAAATAATCTTCAGTCGGCCAGCCGTGCTCGCTTTCCATCTGTCCGCCCGCATGTTCGCTGTACAAATGCGCCAGCGACGACTGATCCGGCACCTGGCCGACACCGCACTGCGCGGTGGCCGACGCCACGGAGTTAAATGTCGCCCACTCTTCGTTATTTTCACTGAACTGGCCGTCTTTATGGCTGGCCTCCACCGCCAGCAGCGGACGTTTGTACAGGTTGCCCGCGTCCACCACGCCGCGCATATGGCCCCACATGTTGGCGCCGTCCACGTCCGGGCTGGTGACCACGGTGAAAATTACGCTAAAGGACAGCTCGACGTTGCCGCCTTCGTCGTCCGGCATCACGATGCGGATGGGCGTTTCGACGCCCAGGCCGCTGTTATGTTTTAACGTCAGGTGCGCCTGGCCGTTGACGTCAGTCACGCCGGTATAGTGCTCCGGCGACGAGGCGCTCATACCTTCGGAATCAACGGTGACCCGCAGGTTATCCCATGCGTCCTGATGTTCCCCTTTGCGGTTTTTCGCCGGGTCGATAAACAGCTCCATGTAGCGGTAAGGCAGCGGTTTTTGCGTGTCCCGGTCAACTACGGTCATCGTCAGATCAATCGACTCCCCCACCTGCGCTTTATACGGTCCTTGTGGGGAGAGAGTAATCTGCGGGTGCGCCGCAGGCTGGGCTTTATCCACACAACTGACCAGCAGCGTGTCGCTGTCGGCGGCCCTGACGACCGATGCGCTGTTCATATGTACGGCAGCGTGGTAGCCGCTCATCTGATCTTTGGTCGACGACCAGTATTCGGCATCGTCCGTCGCCGGCCAGCCGGTGTACGTTGCCAGCGTGCTGTGCTCATGTCGCATCTGCACCAGTTGTTCGGCGTCCGGCAGAATATTGCAATGGTTATCGGCGCCGTTCCAGTCGAACAGCGCCCAGGTTTCGTTGGTATCGACGACGCTTTTGTCAGCGCCGCTCGCTTCCGCCGCCAGCTTCGGCCGGGTGAAGGTGTAGGTTATACCGTTCAGCGTCGCGGTGGTGCTCTCCACCATATGGCCGTACATACTGGCCTTATCGCTGTCCGGACTGGTGATGGTGGTGAAAATGACGTCGACATTGTCGGTCAGCGTGGGATAGTTTTGCGAAGAGACGATAAGTCGCGTTTTTACCCCCGGACCGTTCTCTTGCGTTACCACCACCGTGGCGTTGCCCTGCCCGTCCGTTACACCATGATATTCTGTTTGCGCAGTCGTTAACTCGGTATTGCCAACGCGCACCGGGTTAGCGTTATTGACCACACCCTGGCGATTTATTGCATCCTCGCGACGGATCACAAACGGCGCATTGATCGCAGGTTCGCCATCACACGCTTTGGTGGTGACAGTAAGAGTAATACTTTCTCCGACCTTAACTTTCGATGCTTCAAAACTGGCATCGACATGATCGCCGCTCACAGAAACAGGATCGCTCACCGCTGGTTTGATATTCAGCGTCACTTTCGGACTTAACAGCGGAATGGTCGCATAATTCGGCACCCCAGTATTCGTAAAGAGCCACAGCGCGGGAATGTTGGTTTCATCTTCCACCTGCGCCCAGGCCACCAGCTGTCGCCCGGCGAGGTTTTGGGCGCAAAAGGTCAGGTTCGGAACCGGCTGCGGCGAGAGCGGCGTGTCGGGCGTGGCGGCATCGGCCCATACCAGGCCCATGGCGGGCGGCTGGCGGTTTTCCCAGGCGATGGTGGGCGGATCGCTAAAGAGATCGCCTTCGGTATCGGTGGAATTGACCGCCCGCATCGAGGTTGAGGTAGCATCCGCGCTAAAATCGCGCGGCATGGCGCTGAATTCAATATCGTGGGTTTTGCTCGGGTCAAGCAGCGTACTTCCCTGGTAAAGGGGGATAATAGCGCCGTCGGCCAGCGGCGCGGTGCCGTTAACCGCACCGGTGACTGAGTTCAGCTCTTGCCAGGTTCCGCCCTTCAATAGCGCCTGCGCAGGTGCGATCGACGCTGCAAACATGATCAGTAATGTCAGTAAGAAATGTACAACTTTATTCACTTGCCGATTCCTGTCCATGAGCGATAGCCACCCGTTTTCATTCTCTGTCGTAATTCAACCCACTTTGCTTAGCGCGCGGCTAAGCAAAGTGCGCGGAAAATACCACTCCCCGCGGGGAGTGGTATGTTGAGGACAACTTATTTGCGTTTGTAGTCGATGGACAGACCAAAGCCCTGGACACCGTCGCTACCCACGGTAACGCCGCCGTCTGCTCCCTCGAACGCCGTTTTCGCTTCGGCGTTGGTGACAGGGATGACAAGGTCTTTATCGTTCCAGCTTTCGTTGACGATACCGCCGGTACCGGTACCTGCAATTTTACTGGTGCCGACGAATTTCCAGCGGTAGTCATACTGGTCGGTAACGTTTTCACCGGCATCATAGGTACCGTTGCCGTTCTTATCGCTCCACAGCAATACCTGATAGGTGGTATTCGTTTTGAGTGTCGTCCCTGTATTCTTCAACAGGTTGGTATTCGAATCTTTCTCATGAATAACCACATGGACGTTTTCATCCACCACCGGACCTTCCGGAATTTCGTCATCATCCGAACCACCGCCCGCATCGGTCGACAAGTCTTTCAACAGCAGTTCGGTTGCCACGGCAGGGTCACCGGTGGTAGTGGTTGGCGTGATTTTGATACCGATATAACGATCCGCATCAGCGGCCTGGATTTCATAACTGTCACCAGTACCAAGATCTTTGGGGTCGCTGCCATTCTGATCGCTAAAGCTCACCCATTTCACGGTGACTTTAGTTGCCGTGTTGTCGGTGTCCAGGTCGCCTTCCGTATCGCCAATCGCCCAGTTCACCGTGACCTTATCGCCAACGTGGAACTGCTTATCGCCTTCGGTCACAATTTTACGATCGCCGCGATCGATAGTTACCGTTACGTGATCTTTGTCGGTATCCGCAGTTTTATCCGCCGCACGGGTAATCCACGGCACCGTACCCTGAATGGTGCCCGTCTGTTCAGAGACAATCTGCCACTGCCCCGATTTCAGATTACCGTTTGCCGCCACCGCTGGCGCGGCGCAATACCCGGCAACTACTAATGCTAAAGCGACCTTCGTCAGCCGCCGTTTTACTGTTGCTTGCATTCAGACTCTCCTTTTTCTCAAAATTCAGCGGCTGGCTGGTCAGCCACAACGCTGACGCTATTTCTGACTATACGTAACGCGTATGCCGTAACCCTGAACGCCATCTTCCACATTGGCGGCAAACTTCTGCGCCGCCTCTTTATTGGTTACTGGCAGGACAAGATCTTCATTCATGGTGTTGGCCAGCGCGCCGGTATGTCCGTTTGTACTCTGCCCGGTAAACTCCCACTGGTAGTCGTACAGCGCCATCTCTTCTTCCGTGAGCTGCTCGGACATCTGGAATACGCCGTCTTTATTTTTGTCGCGCCACAGCAGGAAACGGTAAGCATTATTGACCGTAGGGTGCTTATCTTCTTTGCCGATAAGGTTGACAGGGTTGGCGGCTTTGACCTGATAAATCACCGCATTCAGCGCGCTCAGGTTGTCGCCGATAAAAGTGACATCAACGTAGTTACTGTCGCCATAGGCGTCTGCTTTCGCCTTCCAGCGGAAAGTCCCCGGCAGGGTGCTGGAAAGCGTCACCGTCCCCGCTTCTTTGTCACGACTGGCAATAAACACGCAGGGGGTTTCCGTGGTGCAGGGCGTCTGGGCCAGGGTGACTTTTTTATCATTGCTGTCGTACAACACGGGCGTCATGGCATCGTCCACCAGTTCGTTACCATTGCGATCCGTGGAGTCGCCAAAGGAATCGGTGATCAGCAGATCCATCACCACGCCGTCTTCGCCATCGGCCAGCGCGCTGGCTTCATGGCTGTGATCGCTGCGATCGGTATCGGCAATGTTGTCGACGATCAGCTCAATTTTGCGATCCTGCTGGACGGTGATTTCCACCACGCCGGAGTTCTGCTTATTGCCCTTTTCATCTTCCAGCGTCATGCGTACTTTCCAGGTGTTCAGGGCGGTGCGCTGCTCTTCGGTATCGGCATTAACCCAGGCAGGAAGCACCAGATTCCAGCTGTTATTGTTGCCTTCGGTTAACGCATTAGCTTTTACCACCGGCATCACCAGCGTACGGGCGGCGTCGTTTTTCGCCTGCCAGGAGGCAGAAATAATTTTGTAATGGTGGTTAATCAGCGCGTTGACAGTCCATTTGCACTTTTCCAGACCAACAGCGGCCTCAGGCGTATCTTCAATCACGCATTCCGGGTGTTCATTGGTGGCGTCAGCCTTCAGCCACAACGTGACGTCCAGCGGATCTTTCTCGCGATATTCGAGAATGATGAAATTGTTACGATCGACAAAATCGGTGCGGCTGCCCATTAAGGAGTGCTGAATTTTAACGTTTTCCGGATCGAGCTGCGCCGCCAGCGGCGTGCCTATCTGGTAGTTCACGGTCGCGTTAACGCTAAAGTCGTTACTATCGCCAGTACCGGCTTTGTAATCCGTACCAACCGTGACCAGCGGTACCGGCGTATATTCCAGCCCCAAAGTGACGGCATGAGGATCTTTTTGCAGATCATCGGTGCCAAACAGCGCTACTTCATCGCCGTAGTACTGTTCGTAAACTAATTTAGCGCCAAGCTGCGGATAAAACGGCAGCCAGCTTTCCATGCGGATATCCCAGCCGCGCGCGGGTCGTTCTTCATAAAAGTCGAAATCTTCGGAGTCTTTCCAGTCAGAAAGAGGATGGTAATAGTTGCCGGAGAATTTCAGGTAATCCGTCCAGGCTTCGGTTCCCAGACCTAATCGACGGTGACCGCGCGTAAAATCGTAGTCATAGAATGCGTTGCCGCCAAGCAGCCAGTTGCCGACGTTCTGGCGAACGCCAAGCCCAAAGTTACCAATGGTGCGGTCTTCCTTACGCTGAGCCGAAATCTGGCTAAAGAAAAGCGTGCTCTGGTTGTCATACCAGGGAATAAAATAATCCAGCGAACTGCCGTCCAGATCGCCGCCTTCGCCCACGGACAGGCTGGTACGGATCTTGCCATAAGGTGACATTACACCTTCAAGATATGACTGTGCTGAGGAAGTGATTTGGTTTTGCAAATAGCTACGCGCCTGGGATTCCAGCGCTTCCGGGGTGAGATTATCAAAGCCCTGGGTGGCGGAATTAATAAAGTAGTCAGCGCCCTGTTTTTTAAAGGACTTTCCTTTATTTTCCTGTTCTTCTTTTTTCGCGGATTCGCTGGCTAAATCAGGCAGGGAGGAGTGGCTTTCATCATTTGCAGATGCAGAGTTATCTGCGCCAGAAGCCGCAACTGAGACTCCAGACACTAATAGCAAAACCAGAATGCGAATCCTTCGCACCATATGATATCCCTGTCGTTAAATAAACACGCCTCTATGAAAAGATATTATATGGATGATTCAGATGGAATCATAACTAACAGGCCTAAATATATTCCTAAAAAGAAAAGTTTAATATGAAACAGATTTATAATATTGATATAATAAATAAAAAGAAGGCTGTTATTTATTTCTAATATTAATTTTCGGGAATAATATTCCCTATAAATAGTTGAATCAATAAAAAGAATAAAATAACCGCCGGGCAGGATACTATGCTGATATTACGGGAGTATCGAATAACGCTTTTGCCCTTAGCCGGATAAGACGTCGGCGCCTCTGCTCTGCGGCGCAACGTCGACAGCGGTTTTATTGATCGGAAATGACGAAATTAACCCGTTTTTTTGAAATTAAACCATGACCGTTCTGGCAAAAATAGTCCACTGCGCCGCAGGCTTTCAAAACCTGTAACGGCTGGCGGCAGTCAGGACAAAGTGCCTGTAACGAGAAATCTTTAGCGCATGTCTCGCAATGCGCAGTATCGCCATTGCGCTCCAGCGCGTGATGGCAAACGGGGCAGGTTATTTCCATAACATTCTCCTCAGGCGCATGACTCACTTTTACTTGAAAGGCCTGATAGCGCAGCGCTTGTCAGGCCTGGAATATTACTGAAAAAGCATTACTTGCTTTTCTTGATATGTTTCATCAGACGCTTACGTTTGCGCATTTGCGTTGGCGTCAGTGTGTTACGCTTGTTCGCATACGGGTTCTCCCCTTCTTTAAACTGAATGCGAATCGGCGTCCCCATCACTTCCAACGACTTGCGGAAGTAGTTCATCAGATAGCGCTTATAGGAGTCTGGCAGATCTTTTACCTGGTTGCCGTGAATAACCACAATCGGCGGGTTATAGCCGCCAGCGTGGGCATATTTCAGTTTCACACGGCGACCGCGCACCAGCGGCGGCTGATGATCTTCCACCGCCATCGTCATGATACGGGTCAGCATCGCAGTGCTCACCCGGCGAGTGGAACTGTCGTAAGCCTCGCGTACGGACTCAAACAGGTTGCCGACACCGCTGCCGTGTAGCGCAGAGATAAAATGAACGCGGGCAAAATCAATAAAGCCCAGACGGAAATCCAGCGTCTCTTTCACCTGCTCTTTGACTTCCTGGCTCAGGCCATCCCATTTGTTGACTACGATAACGAGTGAGCGCCCACTATTGAGGATAAAGCCCAGCAGAGACAAGTCCTGGTCAGAGATCCCCTCGCGCGCATCGATGACCAACAGTACGACGTTAGCGTCTTCAATCGCCTGCAACGTTTTAATCACCGAGAACTTTTCTACCGCATCGGTGATTTTTCCGCGCTTACGCACCCCCGCCGTGTCAATCAGCACATATTCCCGTTCGTCGCGTTCCATCGGGATATAAATGCTGTCGCGAGTGGTGCCCGGCATGTCGTATACCACCACGCGCTCTTCACCGAGAATACGGTTAGTGAGTGTGGACTTACCTACGTTCGGGCGACCGACAATCGCCAGCTTTATCGGCAGGCTTTGCGGGTCAAAATCATCTTCCGGCGCTTCTTCGCCATTTTGTTCCGCCTCGAACTGCGCCCAGTATTCCGCGTCTTCATCCACCTTTTCCTGCGGCGCGACATCATCCATCCACGGCAGAAGCACATGTTCCAGCAGGCTCAATACGCCGCGACCATGTGAGGCGGCGATAGGGTAAATTTCGCCTAATCCCAGCGAGTAAAAATCGACAACCGCCTGATCGGGATCGAGACCATCCGTTTTATTCGCCACCAGGAAGGTCGGTTTTTCACGGGAACGCAGATGTTTGGCAATCGCTTCATCCGCCGGCATCAGGCCAGCGCGCGCATCTACCATGAATAACACCACATCCGCTTCTTCAATCGCCAGCAGCGACTGTTCCGCCATCCGCGTTTCGACGCCGTCTTCGGTGCCGTCAATACCGCCAGTGTCGATACAGATAAACTCGCGGCCTTCAACCTCCGCACGACCGTACTTACGGTCACGAGTCAGACCCGGGAAATCCGCAACCAGCGCATCTCGGGTGCGGGTCAGACGGTTAAATAGCGTGGATTTTCCGACGTTAGGGCGCCCGACAAGCGCGACCACAGGTACCATGTTTAAAGCCTCATTTAAAAAATCATCAGACAACGCGCGTCATTTTTACGCCGTTGTTAAAAACAGGAAAACGGCCCCTACACCAGGAGCCGTTTTTTAAAACACACAACCGTGACGATTAACGCGTAATCGCGTAGACCGTACCGTCTTTGGCCTGGATGAGCAGTTTACCATCCGCCACCGTCGGTTCGGTCAGAAAACCGGAACTGTCTACTTTTTGTTGGGCCACAAAACGCCCGTCATCAACATTAATCCAGTGCAGATAACCTTCGCTATCGCCGACGACTAAATCACCATTATACAGCACCGGGGAGGTCAGCAAACGGTGCAGCAAATCGCTTTGCGTCCACAGCGTTACGCCGCCGTCAGTGGCCAGCGCCAGCACGCGATCGTTCTGATCGACCAGGTAGATACGGTCTCCGTCGACGATAAAGTCATTGACCGAACCCAGCTCGCGTTTCCACATAATCTGACCACTGCGCAGATCCAGCGCCGTTAAGTTACCATTATACGCCAACGCGTAAACGACGCCGTTTACCACAACCGGCGTGGTATCGACGTCGCTCAGACGGTCAATTTCCGTTGGGCCAGTGGCCTGGGAGATACGCTGCTGCCAAATCATCTGCCCTTGTTGCATCAGCACGGCGCTGACGCGGCCATTATCACCACCAACGATAGCCGCGCCGAACGCGGTTGCCGGCGCAGATTCGCCGCGCAGCGACAGCGAAGGCATATCCAGGTTCACCGTCCATTTAATTGCGCCATCCGCCTGATTTAGCGCCTGCAACTGACCGTTGCTGGTATGGATAAGAACGATTCCATCACTGACAACCGGACGAGACAACGCTTCGCCTGCGACCTTCGTCTGCCATGCTGTGGTACCGTCGCTGGTATTCAGCGCATAAACCTCGGCCTTTTCACTGCCGATATAGACGTGACCGCCCGCGACAGTGACGCCGCCGGACAACAACGCGGACGAACGAGAGAACCAGCCGTCTTTCTCGCCCAGATTCACAGACCAGATCTCTTTGCCATCATCCGCATTGAGCGCTTTTACCACGCCCGCGCGATCGGCTGCATAGACCACGTTATCTACCATTACCGGATGAAGGTTAGAATAAAATTCGCCAATTCCGTTACCGACAGAGGTGCTCCAGACAGTGGTCGGGGTAAACTGGTTTTCAACCTGCGGTAATGGAGACATCTTGACGACATCTTCTTCGCCGCTAAACAGTGAACAGCCGCTGAGCAGGGTAACGGAAAGCAACCCTGGCAGAAGTAATTTACGCAATTGCATCGGGTCCCTCTCAGATGGACAAATTATTGATTTTCATCTGCATCATTTCGCTCAACGCCGGAGAAGCATCGCTATTGACGCCCGCTTCCCATGCGCTGCGCGCGCCTTTTTTATCACCCTTACTCAGCAACGCTTCGCCGCGCAAATCAGCAACAATGGCTGTCCATCCTTCGCCTTTAACGGCATCCAGAGTTTTCAGCGCGGCGTCGGCTTGCTTAAGCTGCAACTGAACGCGAGCGAGACGTAGATTAATCACCGCTTTGAGATTTTCATCGCTGGTGGCCGCCAACCCCTGCTGCAACTGGGCTTCGGCTTTTTTAAGTTCATTCTTATCCACAAACTGCTGTGCCAGTTCCATAGACGCCAGCGCACCATAGGTGTTTTTATTCTCAGCCGCGAATTTTTCAGCGGCGGGAATGCTATCCGGCTTATCGGCGCTTACCGCCGTCACCGCATTTTGATACGCCAGAGAAGCAGCACGCGCGGACTCCGTCTGATGGCTGCTCCAGTAACGCCAGCCAACCAGCGCGCCAACCCCTAAAATCACTCCGACAGCCAGCGCTTTGCCGTTTTCGGCAAAGAAGCGTTTAATCGCATCCACCTGGTCGTGTTCGTTCTCGTAAATTTCCACGCTGTCCTTCTCCTTAGCCCAATAAAGTGCGCAAATGCGCGGCGACGCTGTCCTGCGCCACTGCCGTTTGCTCACCGGAGCGCAAATCCTTCACTACAACAGTCCCATCGGCGACTTCAGATTCGCCAAGAACCAGTGCAATACGGGCGCCCCACTTATCGGCGCGGGCAAACTGTTTCTTAAAGTTGCCGCCGCCGTGGTTTGTCATTAGCTTCACGCCTGGCATTTCATCGCGCAGCCGCTCCGCCAGCGTCATTGCCGCAGACTGCGTTTGTGCGCCGGCAGCTACCAGGTATATATCGACAACAGGAGAGGCAATAAATTCCGGATTAACTGCCTGAACTAACAAAACAAGTCGTTCCAGGCCCATCGCAAAGCCCACTGCCGGGGTAGCGCGACCGCCCAGTTGTTCCACCAGACCGTCATAACGACCACCCGCACAGACGGTGCCTTGTGACCCCAGACTGTTTGTTACCCATTCAAATACAGTGCGGTTGTAGTAATCCAGACCGCGTACCAGACGCTGGTTGACGGTGTAGGCAATTCCCGCCGCGTCCAGCAATTTACACAGGCCGGCAAAGTGCTCGCGTGAATCGTCATCGAGATAGTCGCCGAGAGCGGACGCGTCGTTGAGCAGCGCCTGTACGTCCGGATTTTTTGAATCCAGCACGCGCAGCGGATTGGTATACATGCGGCGTTTGCAGTCTTCGTCCAGCGTCTCTTGATGCTGTTCGAGGAACGCGACCAGCGCATCGCGATAGTTCGCACGCGCCTCTAACGAACCAATAGAGTTCAGCTCCAGGCTAACGTGTTCAGCGATGCCCAGCGCGCGCCACCAGCGTGCGGTCAGCATAATCAGCTCCGCGTCAATATCCGGGCCTTGTAAGCCGAAGACTTCGGCGCCTAGCTGATGGAACTGACGGTAGCGGCCTTTTTGCGGACGCTCATGACGGAACATCGGGCCGATATACCACAAACGCTGTTCCTGATTGTACAGGAGACCATGTTCGATGCCGGCGCGTACACAGCCCGCCGTACCTTCAGGGCGCAATGTCAGGCTATCGCCGTTGCGATCCTCAAAGGTGTACATCTCTTTTTCAACTACGTCAGTAACTTCACCGATCGCGCGTTTGAATAACGGGGTCTGCTCTACAATCGGCAAGCGGATTTCACTGTAACCGTAGCTGCCGAGCACGTTTTTGAGTGTGCCTTCAATGCGCTGCCAGATGGCGGTTTCGCCAGGCAGATAATCGTTCATGCCGCGAATGGCTTGAATGTTTTTTGCCACGTTTATTCTCTTTCTGAATATAAAAATGAACCCTCAGCGCTTCCCCGAACGAACCGGGAGCCATGCGGGTTCAATCATACACGGGAAGCGCGCCGCTTCCCATCACGTTCTTATTTTTCAACCTGCAGCACGTCAATCCGACGCGCTTCATCAAGTTGACTTGCTTTCGCGCGAATACGGGATTCAAGCTGCGCGATCATATCGTCGTTATCGAGTCTGTCCTTACGCACGCCGTCTTCATACAGGCCGCTTTTCTTATTGCCGCCCGTCACACCCAGCGTCGATACCAGCGCTTCGCCCGGCCCGTTCACTACGCAACCGATGATCGAGACGTCCATCGGGGTGATGATATCTTCCAGACGCTGCTCCAGCGCGTTCACCGTGCCGATAACGTCGAACTCCTGGCGAGAACAGGTCGGGCAGGCGATGAAATTGATGCCGCGCGCGCGAATGCGCAGCGACTTCAGGATATCAAAACCGACTTTGATCTCTTCCACCGGGTCGGCCGCCAACGATACGCGCAGCGTGTCGCCGATGCCTTCCGATAACAGCAGACCTAAACCGATCGCCGACTTGACCGCCCCGCTACGCGCGCCGCCCGCTTCGGTGATCCCCAGATGCAGCGGCTGATCGATCTGTTTAGCCAACAAACGATAAGACTCAACGGCAAGGAATACATCGGACGCTTTTACGCTCACTTTGAACTGATCAAAGTTGAGACGATCAAGATGATCCACATGGCGCATGGCTGATTCCAGCAACGCCTGCGGCGTCGGCTCACCGTATTTTTCCTGCAGATCTTTTTCCAGCGATCCGGCGTTTACGCCGATACGAATAGGGATGTTTTTGTCGCGCGCGCAGTCCACCACCATACGAATACGTTCTTCGTTACCGATATTGCCGGGGTTGATACGCAAGCAGTCAACGCCGTATTCCGCTACTTTCAGCGCAATGCGGTAGTCGAAGTGAATATCGGCAACCAGCGGGACGTTAACCTGCTGTTTGATAAGCTTGAACGCTTCGGCGGCGTCCATGGTCGGTACAGAAACACGAACAATATCTGCGCCAACGCGCTCCAGCGCTTTGATCTGATTAACCGTCGCTTCCACGTCAGTGGTACGCGTGTTAGTCATCGACTGGACGGCGATAGGGGCGCCATCGCCAATCGGCACATTCCCAACGTAAATACGTGTCGATTTTCTACGTTGAATCGGAGCCTGGTTATGCATGAAAAATCTCCCGCGTTATCCGTCTGTTACTGCGCCGGTGTCGGTTCGGCATTAAGGGTCAGGCGCGCAACCTGATTAGTTCTGATAAAGCGGCTCAGATCGACAGGTTTTCCTTGATACTGGATCTGCACCGCGGCCGGCGCGCCAATTTTAAGTTTATAAGGCGCCTGACCGGTTAGGTTTAAATTACCATCTTTACGCTGCATACCGCTAAACAGCTTCTTACCCGTGGCGTCAGTGACTTCGAGCCAGCAGTCAGCGGTAAAATTCATCACCAGCGCGTTCGGATCGGCAGCAGGCGCCGCTACGCCAGCCTGACTGGTCGGCAGCGCGGACGGCGTCTCCGTTGCCGCTGGCGCGGCAGATGTCGCAGCCGTATCGACATTCGCCTGCGAAGGCGCGACTACCGTATTTTGCGTCGCCGCCGCCGTTGGCGCTGGCGTTTGCGTCGCCGCCGTCGAATCAACCGGCGTCGCAGGCGCCGGAGCCGTTTGCGCTGGCGTCGTATCCTGGCTTGTCGCGTCACGGGTGTCCAGCGGTACGCTTTGGCCGCTGTCCTTATCTGCGTTCAGTTCAGCCGTGCTTTGATCGGCCATTGTCGTGATCTCTTCCTGCTGCGCCTTATGGTTCTGCCACCACCAGGCGCCGGTCAGCCCTACGACCACAAACAGTACCAGCCAGGTAAAAGACATTAACCAGCCGTCGCGTTTTTTACGACGCTTTCCTAATGAGAAACTCTGCATCGGGGCGACTTTAGCGGCGCGCAGCGGAGCTTGTTTTTCCAGCCCCGGCAGCAGTTCCTCTTCTGGAACATGCACCAGACGCGCATATGAGCGGATATATCCGCGCAGGAAGGTTGAAGCAAGATCGGACGGCGCCTTATCTTCTTCAATATCGCGTACCGTAGAAACCTTCAGGCAAAGTCGCTCAGCGACAGCCTGCTGGCTGAGTCCGAGTTGTTCACGGGCATTGCGCAGACGAACGCCGGTGGTTTGTGCTTCATTTTGGTCGTGCGTGGCTTCAGTATTCATTCGCTACAGCTACAGGTACGTGTAAATTAGGATTCAGGCGCCGACGAGCCGTAATGCCCGCCCACACCGCGAAACATCAGGTTAGTTAACCTTAGTCAGACAGTATAAGCCTGTCAGGCCGCAGATGACAAAACCGCTAAGACACAAGGCTAAACTCTTGTTGCACCATTACATACTGCCTTAAAGTCGACAAAAACGCACCGTTATTATTGACCAGACAAGTACAACGCCAGACATTATTCAACTGACATTGCGCCACGGTATAATGAATGCCCCGTGGCACAACTGCTATCAAATAGCCTTGATGTCAATCACCTCTCCCTGCATACGCTTACGCAGGGTACGTTTGGTACGGTCAATCACATCGCCAGCCAACTGTCCGCATGCCGCATCAATGTCATCGCCACGCGTCTTGCGTACGATGGTCGTGAAACCATAACTCATCAAAACCTTAGAAAAGCGATCGATACGGCTGTTAGAGCTGCGGCCATACGGCGCGCCAGGGAACGGGTTCCACGGAATCAGATTAATCTTACAAGGCGTCTCTTTTAGTAGCTCCGCCAGTTGATGCGCGTGTTCAGTGCCGTCGTTAACGTGGTCAAGCATTACGTATTCAATCGTCACGCGCCCCTGATTGGCGTTGGATTTCTCCAGATAGCGGCGAACCGCGCCCAGGAACGTTTCGATATTGTATTTTTTGTTGATCGGGACGATTTCGTCGCGAATAGTGTCATTCGGCGCATGTAAGGAGATAGCCAGCGCGACATCTATCATATCGCCCAGTTTATCCAGCGCAGGCACTACGCCGGACGTTGAGAGCGTGACACGACGTTTGGACAGGCCGAAACCAAAGTCATCGAGCATAATTTCCATCGCCGGTACGACATTGGTCAGGTTAAGCAATGGCTCGCCCATCCCCATCATGACCACGTTAGTGATCGGACGCTGGCCGGTGACTTTGGCCGCGCCGACGATTTTCGCCGCACGCCAGACCTGACCGATAATTTCCGATACGCGCAGGTTGCGGTTAAAGCCCTGCTGCGCAGTTGAACAAAACTTGCACTCCAGCGCGCATCCTACCTGTGAAGAGACACACAGCGTAGCGCGGTCGTCTTCCGGGATATAGACCGTTTCAACGCGCTGATCGCCGACAGCAATCGCCCACTTAATGGTGCCGTCTGAGGAACGCTGCTCTTCAACGACCTCCGGCGCGCGAATTTCCGCGACCTCTTTTAATTTGCCGCGCAACACTTTGTTGATGTCGGTCATCTCATCAAAATTATCGCAGCAATAGTGATACATCCATTTCATCACCTGATCGGCGCGGAAAGGCTTTTCACCTAAGTTTTTAAAAAACTCGCGCATCTGCTGACGGTTTAGATCCAGCAGGTTGATTTTTGTTTCGTTGTTAAGAACTACCGGGGTACTGCTTTCAGGTGTGACAATTTGTTCAGACATATGCTATTCCGGCCTCGTTATTACACGTTATGGCCCCTGGAGGGTTGAAAAAAGAAACGCCCCGGTAAGCTTACTGCTCGTCCGGGGGCGCTGCATTGTACAAATTCTGGCGTAAGGATGCCACGTCTGCACGCGGCATTAGCAAAAATAATATTTGAACCGATAATTTATCGCCAACGCATTTACAGCGTGAAAGACGAAGGAGATTAACGGGTGCGCGGGCACACTTCGCCTTCACCGAAGAAAAAGGCGATTTCGCGCTGCGCGGATTCCAGCGAATCCGAACCGTGGGTGCCGTTTTCAGTTAAGCTATCAGCGTAGTCGGCGCGCAGCGTACCCGCCAACGCGTTCGCCGGATTGGTGGCGCCAAGCAGATCGCGATGACGCTGTACCGCATTTTCACTTTCCAGCACGGATACCAAGATAGGGCCAGAGGTCATGAACTCCACCAGACCGTCAAAGAACGGCTTGCCGTCGTGCTCAGCATAGAAGCCGCGCGCCTGCTCAACGGTCAGGTGCAGCATTTTAGTGCCAACAATTTTGAACCCTGCAGCTTCAAAGCGCGCAAAGATGCTGCCAATAACGTTTTTTGCCACCGCGTTGGGTTTAATGATGGAAAAAGTCCGTTCAATAGCCATGTTTACCTCTGAAATATGTTCTGTTGTTATGTCAGGCGCGGATTATAAAGAGCATCCCATCAATTGCCTATGGATGCAGGTAACATTTTTTTAAAATAAAATGAGCATTAGCAACAAAAGTTAAAGGCGCACAGCAAACTCAGGGGACTGATACAGCACGCAGTGCGTGTGTTCAGGCGTGAGAGCATGGAAAGTACGTTTGCAGCTTTCGCAGGTGAGCGTATGCACCGCACTATGCCGCGTTGAGGCGGGTTCCACGTCAAAACGCAGCCGCAGCGCCTGATGCGGGCATACCGCCGCACAGCCGCCGCATCCCGTACAACGCGCCGCCGCTATCGTCAGCGTGTCGTCGTCAAACTGGATAACGTTTTCCGGGCAGCTTCGCCAGCAGGCACCGCACATCCTGCACTCTTGCGGACTGATTTCGGGTACGCATTCGCTGAACGCGGAAAACGCCTGTCTGAGACGCCGTTTCCCCGGCTCGACGGCACACGGGGTAATGGCGTCGCGCGGAACATGAAACAGAGTGCGCCGCGAGGCGTTAATCTCCGCGCCGACAACGTGTTTGAAAGACCAGCCCGGCTCGCCGTAGCGGCGCAGCGCTAAATTTAGCCTCGCCAGCGCCATCAGCCACTGCGCCGATCGCTCCACCGCAATATCAATAAAGCGAATACCGTACTGGCTGTGCCAGAGAAGCAGTTCATCGACCGTTGGCGCCTGTAGCGAAAACGGCCCCACCAACGTATCCCCCTGCACAAAGCGTTTAACCGGTTTGATACCGATAATGGCGTCAACAGGACAGACAAACAGACAGTCGCCACAGGCTATGCAGCGCGTCGTATCTATGCTGACCTGCCCCTGCGCCAGCGAAAACGCCTGCGCCGGACAAACATCGGCGCAAGCGCGGCAGGAAGAAAAACGAAAGCGACGACGGACGCAGGCCTGCGTCACGTCTACCGCCGGATCGATCGTCAGGTTAACCATCAGCCAATACTAAAGAAGACGTAGCGCAGCATAATCTCGCCGATAAGCAGCAATACGCTGCCCGCCACCAGCGTCCCTCTGGCGTTTCGAAGACCGCCTGCGGCAAAGCAGAGCATTCCCGCCGCTGAGACACACCAGCCGAGAAGATAGACGTCACGCAACTGCGCCAGCGCCTGTAGCGGATGATGCGGGAAAGTGACGACCGTCGTATCCACCGCATTAATATCCGCCAACCATAGCGGCTGCATGATCAGGCGAATCAGCACCATCAGTGCGACCACCACCACAGCGCAGCGCATTGCGGCGCCAGCGTTGCGCAGATAAGCCAGCGCAATGACTACCGAGCCGATAATGCCTGACGTGCCAAAGAACAGCGCCAGCGTGTTGCTATGCTGCCAGGTCGCCACCGAGGCATGGATATAAACCTGCGCCATGCAGAATACATCCACCAGCCCGAACGCTGCCGCCAGCGCCAGCAGCGGCTGCCAGCCTGGCTTTCGGAAAAACAGCAGCACAACCCCCAGTCCCAGCGCCGCCAGATAAAGGCTGGCAAAGACGATTTCGCGACTCAGCCACGAACTGGCGACATGACGTAACGCATTTAGCGCATTCAGGGGATAGCCCATGTGCAACGCTGAAGCAAGCAGCCCTACGCAGGCCAGTACAAACGCCCCCGCCATCGCGGGAAGCGCGCCGTGTGCAGGCCCCCGTCCCTCTACGGCGTACTGGCGGCCCAACGCCAGCCACAGAGTCACGCCCACGGACCCTTGCAAACAGAGCGTAAAAATCAGCAGCGGTAACTCATGCATGGCGTTTACCCTCTTTTTCTGCGCCCTGATGCGCTTTAACAACCAGATTAGGTTTGGTTATGGATGAATCTGGCAGCCCGTTAACGTCGCATACGCTACCGTACTTCGCGCGCAGTTCATCAATCGGACCAAACTTGATGGCCTCCAGCGGACAGGTCGCAACACAGACGGGCGGTTCACCTTTCGCCAGTAAATCAACGCACATGTCGCACTTAGACATTTGGCCGGTCTGCTCGTTAAGCTGCGGCGCGCCATAAGGGCAGGACCAGGCGCAATAGCCACAGCCGACGCATTTGTCGGTATCAACGCGCACAATGCCGTCACCCGGGCGTTTATGCATAGCGGTAGTCGGGCAATTTTTGGTGCAGACAGGGTCCGCACAGTGGTTGCAGGAAATGGAAAGCGTATAAGCAAATACGTTATTGCTGACCCCACCCTGCCCGGTCGGGATGAAACTTCCGCCCTTGACTTCATAGACGCGGAGGAAACGACGGCCTACTTCCAGATTGTTTTTGTCTTTGCAGGCCACCTGGCAGGCTTTACAACCGGAGCAGCGTGAGGAGTCGATGAAAAATCCCAGTTGTTTATCGCTCACCGGCGGGTAATGTGTAAACTGACTCATGCTTTAGCCACCTCCACCAGCATGGTTTGATGTGAATTTCCCTTCGCCAGCGCGGTAATACGGGCCGAGCTGAGGACGTTCGCACAGCCGCCTTTATCAACGCCGTTTTCATCCGGCTGCCACCAGGCGCCGGCCTGCATCGCGACAACGCCGGGAATAATGCGCGGCGTTACTTCCGCCGGGATTTCGCAAATCCCGCGTGAGTTATGAATGCGTACCATGTCGCCATGCGTAATGCCGCGCGTTTGCGCATCCTGCGGGTTGATCCACAATGTCTGCTGCTGCACTTCAATCAGCCACGGGTTAGCGTATTGCGTTGAGTTGGCGCGGTTTTTTCCTTTCCACGTAATTAACTGGAGCGGAAAATCTTTCGCCAGCGTATCCTCCGGGCCTTCATGCGCGGGAACGTAGTGCGACAACGCCGGGATTTCCGGATGCTGCATGTCGTACAGGCGCTTCGAGAAGATCTCTATTTTCCCTGACGGCGTCGGGAACGGATGATTGTCCGGATCGCGAATATTGTCTTCAAAGGCGATAAATGGCGCGCTTTTGAACAGATGCTGACGGGTCTTTTGCAGCGTGGCAAAATCCGGCAGATTTTCGTCCGGCATCGCCAGGCGCGTCTGTTCCCAGATGTGTTCAATCCACGCTTTCTCATCGCGCCCCTGGCTAAATTCATTCTCAATGCCTAATTTCGCCGCCACCTCACGTAGCCAGTCGTAGTCGGAGCGCCGCTCAAATTCAGGCTCGATCAGTTTTTCAGAGAGTATCAGGTAGCTTGCCGTGCCCCAGGTTTCACCGATGTTCCAGCGTTCCATAAAGCTGGCTTCCGGCAGCAGTAGATCAGCGTATTTCGCGCTCGGCGTCACAAACAGATCGCTGGCGACAATAAACTGGATCTTTGATTCATCCTCCAGTACGCGTACCGCCTGGTGCAGATCGGGGTTCTGATTCGCCAGATAGTTCCCGGCCAGAGAGAACAGAATACGGATGTTACTGTCCAGCTTATCGGCATCTTTCAGCCCCATATCCGGCGTCACTTTGCTGGCGTCGTCTGCGGCCTGCACCCAGTTCATCACCGAAATTTTGGCTTTTACCGGGTTATCCGGCATCTCCGGACCCGCGGCAAATTTACGGTTAGCGCAGCCGCCGTAACCCGCAGCCCAACCGCCTTTGATGCCGACATTACCGGTAATGGTCGCCAGTAGAGTCGAGCCGCGCGCGGTGCGCTCGCCGCAGTTGTGGCGCTGTGGTCCCCACCCCTGAATCAACGCGGCGGGTTTGGTATTCGCGTAATCACGCGCTAACTGGCGTATGGTTTGCGCCGGCACATGGGTGATCTTTTCCGCCCACTCGGGGGACTTAACGACACCGTCTTTGGCGCCGGTCAGATACGCCACCAGCGATTCGTTAGCCGGTACGCCTTCCGGCATTGAGTCTTCGTCAAAACCGATAGCGTAGCGCGCAATAAATGCGCGATCGTGCAGATTCTCGCTGATGATGACGTACATCATCGCGTCCATCAGCGCATTGTCGGTGGTGGGCAGCAGCGGGATCCACTGATCCGCCAGCGACGAAACGGTGTTGGAATAGCGCGGATCGACCACGATAAACCGCGTACCGTTCTGCTTCATCTTCTGCAAGAAATAGTTGGTATGACCAAAAATGGTCTCCGTCGGGTTATGGCCCCACAGAATCACCAGTTTGGTCTCCAAAAGCGTATCCAGCGAACTGCCGCTGGCGGCAATGCCGTAAGTATAAGGCGTCGCGGCCGCCGTGTTGCCCATACTCACAGAATGGTAGCTTTCGAGATAGCCGCCGGTCAGATTCAACAGGCGACGCGCCATTTTATCGCCGGAAAAGGTGCCGCCGGAAACGGCGGTACCAACATGAACATAGCGCGAAGCCGGGCCATATTTTTCAGTAATCGATTTTAAATTATCGGCGATTAAGGTTGTCGCTTCATCCCAGGAAATTCGCTCGAATTTTCCTTCACCGCGTTTTCCTACGCGCTTCATGGGATATTTAAGTCTGTCAGGATGATAAACAAATTTACGGTATGCGCGTCCACGAACACAGGCACGCATCACCGGCATTTGCGCATCCAGCGCATTATCCGGTCGCGTTGAAATTCGCGTCACGATACCGTCACTAACATGCGCCCGAATATCGCATTTGCCCCCGCAGTCAAAAGTGCTGCATGTCTGAACGACTTTTTCCGCAGGCCTGTTTTCAGTGGCCGTCACAGCGCGCGCCTGAGCGGTAGCTGGCGAGGAGACAAACGGTAACGCAATAAGCGCGGAGCTGGCCTGGATAAAGTGGCGGCGAGAAATAGCAGGCTGTTCGCCATTTCCCTGGCTTTTTATATTTTTCATGATCCGACTCGTCAAATAAAAACCCATTCTCACGTTTTTAAGTGTTAGATCTCTTGATATTTATCAAGCTCCCTCATTAAGGATAATTCCGGAAAAATTAATAATTCTTATTAACTTTAAATTAAATGAAATTCATAATTTATTCTGAAGAGTTGTTAACGTATTAATTCAAAATTAACCGCAGCAACCTGACCGGACTCATCCATTACGACAAGTTGATAACGTCCAGCGATATTGAGTAATAAAGAAAGACGATTGTTTGCGCCATTAACAGGTTCGCCATTTAAAAACCACCAGCGACGCCCTTTACCGCCGGTAGTCGAGACGGGCAGCGTAACGTTTTCCTGGCCTGGCAATTGCCTGATCACCGCGCCATCCCTCACTCCTGACAGCATTAACGGCGCGGCATCACTGCCCTGTAGCGGCGGACAGTGGTCGGACGCCGAGGGCAAGCGGGCGCTACGTCTTTCCGCAGGCGGCAGCCACGGCTCCAGCGGCCGCGGCCAGACGATAAACGTATGCGCACGCGCCTGCGGACAGTCGGCAGCGACACCCCGCCCCATATCATCCAGCCAGACCGGGAAACGAATACCGTTGATGTCTTCCTGCTCAGGTAACAGCAGCGTGGGCGGCTGGCTGTCGTCAAGCAGCCATGTCGCCAGTCGGCGGCGACAGTTGCTGTCTCCGGCAGGCAGAGTCTGTCCGCCCGGCCAGCAAATGACGCCGCGGCTTACCGTCTGCGGACGCGGATCTTCCGGCAGGCGTCCCGTATGCGCCAGTAACAGATTATTGACCTAGTTAAGCAATGGCACCGCGCTGGCAAAACCAAATTGCCCCACCACAGGCGTGCCGTCGGGTCTGCCTGTCCAGATGCCGATGATATAGCGCGCGTTAACGCCAATAGCCCACGCATCGCGATAGCCGTAGCTGGTGCCGGTTTTCCACGCCAACGGCACAATGCGCGGCAGCGCGTTATCCGGCAAGGGTTGCGCTTCATCCGCCATAATCCGTCGAATGATCCACGCCGCTCCCGGCGACATTAATGGTCTTTCCGACAGCGGATCGTCCGGCTGTAACCGTAATTTCGCCGCTTTCCCATGACGAGCGAATGCGCTGTATGCCGCCGCCATCTCGTCAAGCCGCGCGCCCGCGCCGCCCAGAATCAGCGAAAGATTGGGCGCCGCGCCAGCAGGCAAATATAGCGGCAGGCCGACGTTACGCAGTTTTGCCGCAAATCGTTTCGGCCCATAGGCTTCAAGCACCTGAACGGCAGGCAGATTCAGCGAGCGTACCAGCGCGTCGCTCATGCTGACCGGGCCGTGAAATCCGCTGTCGAAGTTTCCCGGGCGGTAATCTCCGGTACGGCGCGGAACGTCCTGTAATAATGATGCGGGATGGATCAAGCCGTCATCCAGCGCCAGACCGTACACAAAGGGTTTGAGTACCGATCCCGGCGATCGGATCGCCGTTACCATGTCGACATGACCAAAACGGCTGTCGTCATTAAGGTCTACCGATCCTACCCAGCCGCGCACGCTCATATTGGTATGATCGACAACGATCATCGCCAACGAACTGCGTGCAGGCAGCCGCCCTTTCCATGCCCGCGCCAGATCTTCCAGTTGCCGCTGCAATCCGGCGTCCAGCGTGGTCACAATTTTGTCGTTCTGGCTTTTACTCAACATCATTCGGGCAAAAAGCGGCGCCAGTTGCGGCATTTGACGCGGCGCCAGCCAGACCGGCTCTTCACGCGACTCGCGTACCGTTTCGGCAGGCCAGACGCCCTGCTCCGCCATCCGATCCAGCACTTTATTCCGTGCCGCTTCGGCTCTCGCAGGCCATCGGTCGGGGCGTAACCGGCTCGGCGCCTGCGGCAATACGGCCAGCAGCGCCGCGTCAGCGTAGCTCAGGCGCGCGGGCGGCTTGCCGAAGTAGGCCCAGCTTGCAGCGCCAATACCCTGTAGCGTGCCGCCGAACGGCGCGCGGTTCAGGTACAGCGTCAGGATATCGCGCTTGGACAAATGCCATTCAAGCTGGAGGGCGCGCCAAAGCTGGCGGATTTTACCGCCGAACGTGCGCGAATGCGGGTCCAGAAGTCTCGCCACCTGCATAGTCAGCGTACTGCCGCCGGAAATAACGCGCCCGGCGGTAAGATCCTGCCATGCCGCGCGCGCGACGGAAAAAGGGTTAACGCCAGGGTGCTGCCAGAACCAGCGATCTTCGTAATTGATTAAGGCCTCCAGGTAACGGGGAGAGACCTCTTCAATCGTCACCGGATAACGCCAGATCCCCCCGGCGTCGGCAAAGCGCCACAGCGGCGTACCGTCATGGGCGACCACGACCCGCGCAGGATGGACCTCATTGAGCGGCAGCGGCCAGAGTTTATCCGCCGCCCATAACGCCAGGAGAATAAAAAACGGCGCGCCCGCCAGCCACAGCCAGCGGCCACGTTTACCACGCCAACCGTTCATTTAAGGCGTCACAATCAGCAGCCCCTCGCTCGCGCCGGTTGCCCGCCACTGAGGCACGTACATCGATTCCACCTGCGGTTGCGCAAGCTGGTACGTCCCCGTCGTTACCGCGCGCGCCAGGTAGACCAGCGTCACGGGCTGGCCCTCATTGACGACGACGGCAGCCACAAACCGATCGTCGCGGAATTCCATATACTGAATATCCGCCTGCTGCATCTGATTAAGCAGATTTTGCACTTCGCTACCGCTCTCCGGCAGGCTGGCGCTGCTGTCAGCCAGATTCTGGTTTTCCAGCTCCAGCCCGGCCGGGAGCAGGTCCACCACCAGCGCATCCGGCACATTGCGATCGGCCACTACCGTTAACCAGACCAGCACCAGTTCGCCGCTACGCAACGAGGACAGCGATTTGCGCTGACCATCGGTCCCCAGTATTTGTCGTTCAATCTGCAAAACGTTGCTGGCAGGCTCAGGCGCAGATGAGGGATAGCCGCTGCTATCCAGACGCAGCCATAGCGGCTGGCTACCGGTGTTCGTCACCTCAAGGGCGGCCAGCTGGTCAGCATCCAGATTACGGGTCAGCGCCTTGTCGCCTGACAGCGGCTGCACCTCTAACGAGGTCTGCGCCTGCCAGGCGCCCGCGCTGGCCTGTCGCGAATGCGCGGCGAGGAACAAGGCATTGTTCTCTTGGGTAGAGAGCCAACGCTGACCGAAGGCCTGCTCAGAAAGCGAGCTTAATAGCGCGTTTTGCACGTCCGGTCTGAGGTTGTTCTCTTCCAGTAGCGACAACATCAGAGCGTTATCGCGCAGAGAACTGCCGTAATCCGCTATCCATTGCCGTTCGTCCTGACGCGGCGTATTCAGAGCCAGCGTAATGGCCTCTTCGCCACGTCTGGCATCGCCCATCGTGTTTAACGCGATGCCCAATTGCATCAGCGGCAGTCCTGAAGCCGCGTGACTACGGCGCTCCCAGATTTCGCGCAGCGCGCCGAGCGGCGCTTTCTGCTGACGCGCCAGTACCAGCACGGCGTAAGCCTGAGCGGCAAAAGTACTGGCCTGGGTATTATCGCTATAACGAATCAGCATCGTGCCGGGATCCTGCAGATAGCGCAGCAGTCGCTCATTGCCCCGGTTAATGGCCTCCGGCGGGACGCTGTATCCCTGCTCGCCCGCGCGAATGAGGAAATCCATCGCGTAGGCCGTTAGCCAGGGCTCTTCCGCCCCATTTTCATCCCATAGCGCAAAACCACCATTATCACGCTGCATCTGTAGTATGCGGGAGATGCCGATATCCACCGCGGCGCGCCGTTTTTCATCGCTATCGCCGGTAATACCGAGCGACTGCAATTGAGCGGCATTGGTATACAGCGCCGGGAATAACCCGCTGGTGGTTTGTTCCAGGCACCCGTATGGATATGCTTTCAGCTCGCGAATGTAGCGCGCCAGATTGAGCGGCGGTTTTCCGCTTAACAGCAGTTGTCCCTGTAACGTGGCTGGCGAGACGTTTGCCAGATGCTGCTCTGGTACATGCCAGCTCTCTCCCGGCGCCAGCGCAATGCCGCTATTTACCGTTTGGGCAGGCCAGGCCGGACGCACGCCGATTTGCCACTGCTTATGCTGCGCGCCGAGGGTTTCTCCCGGCAGATTCAGACCGCTAATGGTCGCCTGGATTTCGCCTTCGCCAAAACCTTCCAGCGCGCGTACCGGAACGAATAAGGTGGTGCGCACGCCCGGCGCCAGGTTGACCGGTTGCGGCTGCTGGCTAAGCAGTTCCAGTAACCCACTGGCGGCGAGCGCAATATTCAGCGTCTGCGGGCGGTCGGTCAGATTGTTGACGTCCAGCACCAGTCGCGAAACATCCCCTCCCGCCAGAAAACGCGGCATATTCAGCTCGGCAATCACTGGCGCGGCGACAACGACTTTGCTTTCGCCGCGACCAAAATCGTCCGCTGTCCATGCCTGCGCCATAACCCGCAGTTCGCCGTTAAAGTCGCCAATCGGCAGCGTTACGACCCCTTCGCCCTGCTCATTGAGCGTGATCGGCTGCGCCTGCTGCGCGATGATATTGACATGGTTTACCGGCGGTTTTCCGCCGCGCTTAAGGTCGTCGCCATCGCCGCCAAAACGCAACGCCGCCAGCCGCCCCTGCCCTTCAATGACCTGGCCGTAAATATCGTAGATATCCGCACCGTAGCGTTTTTGACCGAAGAACGCCTGCCACGGGTCCGGCGTCGCGTAATCGGTGATGTTCAATACGCCGCTATCGACCGCGGAGACCAGCACGTTGATCTGTTTTGGCATTTCGCCGTGTTTAACGCTGGCTTTCACCCTGACGGTGAGCGGCTGATTCGGGCGCATTTTAGCCGGGCTTTCCAGCGCCAGATCGAGGCGGCGATTTTCATCCCCCAGCGGTAGGTGTAGTAACCCCACGGCGCGTTTTGGCGTCGCGGAACGAGATTTATCGCCGGGACGCACCACCAGCGTACTGAGATAGAGATCGTGGCGATTCCAGGTTTTATCCACCGGAATCGTGAGCTCCAGACCTTGTGCCGGCACATCGATCGCCTGCCACCACAGCGGACCGTCGCTGGACTCCACCATGGCATAACCTTTACCGGCGACCGGCGCGGCGATATGCAATTTCATGGTGTCGCCAGGACGATAATTCGCTTTATCCAGTTTGAGGGTGACGCGATCCGGACGCGCCGCGCCGCTACCGTCGCTGTTATCCTGCCAGCTATAGCCGGCCCAGAAACGAACGCTGCTGACCGTCTCATTCGGCGCTTTGACCTCCAGACGGTACGCGCCCCATTCCACCGGGAAGCTGACTTTTCCGGTTTCATCCGCGTTCAGATCCAGCGTCTGCTCGCCCTCCACCAGATCTTTTTGATCAAACTGCGACTGCCAGCCTTCGCTTTCCGACCAGTTCCAGTAATAGTCGCGACGCTCGCGGATGAGCCGCACCTGTAAACCGGACACCGCTTTTTTCTCGCCCTGCGCGTTGGCGTAAACAATATCGAATGCGGCGTTGCTGTCTTCGTCGACAATCGGTTGATTAACGGTGGTATCCGTACGGTAGTCGTATACCGCTTTGGCGGCGAACTGTGGACGAATTCCCGGTAACGTATCGGCAGGCCAAATCGCCTGCTCTACGCGACGAGTGACCGGACGACCGCCAGACTCCAGCAGGCTGGCCTGTAGAATTACCTGCAGCGGCGAATGCGCTTCTTGCCACTGGCTAGCAGCACTCACTTCACCACATCCGCCTTTATCCAACGTCAGTTGAACTTCGTCCAGGCTGCGCGAAAGATTCTCTTCAGCAATATTGCCGAACTGGAAGCCAGGCAACGCCGCGACAGCGTCGCGCAGCGGACGCAGGAAAAGTTGCCCTTGCAGGGTATTGCCGTTAGCAGGCGCGCCATACAAGTAATAGCCGACAACGGAGAATTTCACCTCATCCGCAGGCGCCAGCGGTGTTTTTTGCGCCGTCAGGTTGAGCGCCATCCGCTCCGGCATAAAGTCTTCCACGTGGAAATCCCAACTCCGCAGCAAATTATCGCCGGTGTTGGCGCGGACATGCCACAAGCCGGTCGGCGCGTTGATATCCAGCGGATAATTCAAACGGTATAGCCCGTTTTCCGGCTGGCTGACGACGGTACGCATCACCTGTCCGTCTGGTTTTACCACTTCCAGCTTAACGGGTTGATCGGGCAGCGTTTTACCGTCGCTATCGCGCAGTAATCCGTTGAGGATAACCGTTTCGCCCGGTCGGTAGAGATCGCGCGGGCTGAACATAAAGAACTGCTTGCTGTAGCCGGGCGCGCCAGCGACATTAAATTCCGACAGATCCAGAGCCGGAAGCGTGAGATCGAGCAGCGTGGTCTGCCCCTCTTTACGCGCCAGTAATAGCGCCGCCGCTTTATCAGCCTCCAGTTGCACATGCCCCTGCGCGTCGCTCGTCGCCTGCGCCAGCGTCTGCCCTTTATCATTCAGAAGAACGATCTCAATTCCCGACTGCGCCGCGCCGTTTTCCAGGCTTTGCGTAAAGATATCCAGCCGATTATGGTAACGGTGCGCGGACACGCCGATATCGCTAAGGGTAAACAACGTAGCGACATTACTATAGTTGTAGTGTCCAGCCTAATTCATTACCGCCACATATACGCCCGCCTGTTGCAGCGGCTTAATATCGCTTAATGGCAGCAGCAGTTTCTCACGCGTATTGCGCGCCGGATTAAGATCAAAACGACCGGTATAAACCAGATCCGCCATTTTCAGCAGATGGTCGGACTCCCAGTTAGAGAGAGAACTACGGTACTCCCACTGGCTGACAAATGACGCCAGCGATCCGGGCTTAACGCGGAAAAAGTTCACATCAACATGGTTGACGTTAAGCGCCATGACCGGCAGTCCTTCCGCTATTTTCCCCGGTAGCAGCGATCCCCGGCTGGCAAAGCCGACGCTGGGCTGGACATCACGCGTGGTAATCGTTTTTTCATAAGACTTGCCGAAGGTGGCGTTATTCAGCGCTTTAACGGCGGGATCAACCGTGACCACCAGCACGCGTTCAGGTTCCAGATGACGTAACCTTAGCTCTTTTAAATTTGGCGCCAGCTCCCATGCGCCGTCAACGCTGCCGCTTTTCTTATCAACCACGTGAACCACACGGGAGAAATCCTGTTCAGGATCTAAAGGAATTGAAAACGTCAGCACCAGCGTCGCCGCGCCGTCAAGCTGCGCTTCGGAGGCGTCTAATAGCGTGAGCGCTTTGCCCTGGCTTTGCTGCGCCAGCTTTTGTAGCTGTGCCGGGTCTTGCGCGGGCGAGGGCTGCGCTACGGCTGGCGCTTCGCTTTTAGTCGTCGGGGCGGTTTTATCGTTGTTATCGCATCCCGCCAGCGCCAGCATGATCATGCAGGCCACCACGCGTAAATGTTTCATCTTTCATCCCTGGCCTTAACGGCCTGTCAGCAACGGTTGATGAGATATTATGCGCGAGAAATTTTATTGTGTAAGTCCGTATTACTGTGATGATGCGAAAATTTTACGCAGAAATGTGGTTTCGCCAGCCAAAACAGCCTCTTCTACTTGTCCCTTTTCGGGAAACGTCCGACAATTTGACCATAATCAGGTAACAATGGAGATGCCCATGACCACCGCCTTTTTTGTCGCCGCCGACTGGCTTGCCGAACATATTGATGATCCGGAAATACAAATTCTTGACGCCCGTATGGCGCCGCCAGGACAGGAACATCGTGATATGGCGGGCGAATATCGCGCCGGACATATTCCCGGCGCGCTGTTTTTTGATATTGAAGCGCTTTCCGATCGCGCATCGCCGCTGCCGCATATGATGCCGCGCCCGGAAGCGTTTGCGGTGGCCATGCGTGAACTGGGTGTTCGCCAGGATAAACACCTGGTCATATACGATGAAGGCAATCTGTTCTCCGCTCCGCGGGCATGGTGGATGCTGCGCACGTTCGGTGCCGAGAAAGTGTCCATTCTGGCGGGCGGGCTGGCGGGCTGGCAGCGCGACGAATGGCTATTGCGCGAAGGCGAGGAAGCGCATGAAGGAGGCGAGTTTGAGGCGAAATTCACGCCGCAAGCCGTGGTGCGTCTCACCGACGTATTGCTGGCAAGCCATGAAAAAACCGCGCAAATCGTTGACGCGCGTCCGGCGGCGCGTTTTAACGCTCAGGCTGATGAACCGCGTCCGGGACTGAGGCGCGGACACATTCCTGGCGCGCTAAACGTCCCGTGGACGGAACTGGTGTATGAGGGCGAATTAAAGACCACTGACGAACTGAATGAGGTTTTTTTCAGCCACGGCGTGAGTTTCGACAGACCGATTATCGCCAGTTGCGGTTCCGGCGTGACGGCCGCGGTCGTGGTGCTGGCGCTCGCCACGCTGGATGTGCCTGACGTCACGCTTTACGACGGCGCGTGGAGCGAATGGGGCGCGCGTACCGATTTACCGGTTGAACCCGCTTAATATCTGCCATGCCGGATGGCGCTCACGCTTATCCGGCCTACCGTTCAGGCTGATGTAAAACGATCTACAGACATTGTTTTTATTCAGCTCTTTTCCGCTGTTCTGCAAACGGGCATTATTTTCTCTTAATAAAATCCTATTTTTTATCGGTAAATACTTTACGTCGGGTATAAGGAGTATCATCACCGCTGTTTTGGTTTTCACCGGGAAATAACTCCTGTAAATATAATTTTTTAAGGATGGAAAATGGATATTTCACTCACTAATTTAATTGAGTTGGTTAAAAAGGTTAACCGTAATAAGGTACCTACTCCTATGTCTGCCGAGGAAATAAGTCGTCTGCGAGTGCGTAAGTATCGCGATCCGCAAAATACGGAAACCACTGAGTTACCTGAAAGCCTGAAGGCGCTACTGGCCTACGACCGCGATCTACTTAGCAATTATAATATGCCTGTGATTGAAACATTACAAAGATCTATTGATAAAGAGGGAGTAATTCATTCTTACTCCCCTGATGAAGAGGCGTATTACGGCGTTGGCATGGATAGCTCAGGTATTGATATTGAAGATCTGATGCCTGTCTGGAGTAACGATCCCCGTCTTCCGGCATTAATTCGTATCGATCATGTCGGCGATCAGGCCATTTTTATCTATATCACAGAACGGGATGCCAACGGCGAATACCCTATTGCCCGCATGGAACGTAATGAATTCTGGCTGGCGGAGTCTTCCCTGGTGGAATATCTCTATAATATTATTTCGGGCGCTAAAGACATTGGCTTTACCGAAGAGGATTTACATCTTTCGCAATGGAAGGCACAGCAAAAATGAATGAAAAACGCGATGCCGCTTTACTTGACCTGGAGGATTATCATGAGGCGTTTTGGGCAAAACTGGACGCGCTCGTCGATTAATCGACATGCTGTCGGGTGGCGCTCACGCTTATCCGGCCTACCGTTCAGGCTGATTTAAAACGAATCTACATAAATTCGGTTTAAGCAGGTTACAAAAAAACCGCTCAATTGAGCGGTTTTTTTGTGCTGGTCCGGTTCGCGGCCTTTCCAGCAGGCTTTGTTGCCATAGCAACGCAGGCACACCGTAGGGGATTAATACTCCCTTTTAAGGGAGCAAATGTCAATATGATTTACCGGGAAACTATTCAACATTTGAGGTATTATCTTTCCCGGCCCTTTCCGCCGTCTCGCAAACGGGCGCTGGCTTCAGGAGAGGATAACCCATGGCCGTAAGCGCAGGCACACCGTAGTGCCTGCTATCACGGCATTATCACCAGCGGTGCTGCCGTGATGCGGTCTTCGCAAGGACCGCAACATGAAGGTACGATACTTTTGTGTCGTGCTTCTTGTTTCTGGCACGTTGTGTCTTCACGCAGACAGAAGCTACCCAGGTAATTCTGTTCCCGTAACGCTCAACGTCCAGAGCAGGTAAGCCAGGAGGCCGCCCTGTTGGGCGGCTTTCTTTTCTTCAGATGATGCGGTTCTGTTTAAAATCGCGCAGGAACCCGCCCCAGCGGCGCTCGTAGAACGGCGCGATATGCTCGGTGATAAAGTGGCTGATACCCTGCTCGCCCTTCCTCACCTGACAAATATCGATCGGTTCGTCACCCGGTAACGTGTCGGTCGCCACATTGCCCGCTGCGTGAATGATCTCTTCAATATCGCCGTCAGCCTCAATGCCAATCAGCAGATTGGGTTGGGCGTCCGCATGTTCTTTAATCGCGCAGAGAAATGCGCGTTTCACCGGTTTGATGGTTTTAAACAGCGTAGTGAGGGAATCAATCATCTGCGACGGCGGCTCGGCCACTTCGGATAAAATAAGCGACTCGCCGCCTTCCAGCACTTCCTGCGTACTTAACGGACTGCCTTCCTCAGCGAGAAGCAGGCTGATTTCACGCGGCATAAACTCTTTGCCGGTCGGCAATTTAGCGTTGAGGAATAGCGTTTCGCCAAGCGTCATTTCAAACAGCGTGCGCGCCGGCATCACCACAAACGCCTGTTCGTCTTCCACGGCCTGCTGCAGCGCCTCCAGAGAAGTAAAGAAGGGAATGACGGTCGTGCCGTCTTCTTTTTCCCAGTGCTGCAAATCCAGAGCGCTGTCTTCCACAATCGCCTCGCCTTCGGCAGCGCTGCCCGGCACCCAGACAGTGGACTCCAGTAAGGTACGGAAAAATGCCGGACGATGCGCGGGCTCAGTCGCCGCTTTCTCCAGCAAAATTTCTAATTCATTTTTAGTTTCGGACATAGGAATCACAAATTATGTATATGGGTTGTAGGCCTGATAAGACGCACGGCGTCATCAGGCAAAATGCCGGGTGGCGCTTCGCTTACCCGGCCTACAAAAACACCGTTCAGGCGGTCAGCAGATTCGCGATGGTGCGCACACCCAGACCGGTTGCCCCGGCAGCCCACTGCTCAACCGGCGCTTTGCGATAAGTGGCGGAACAGTCAATGTGCAGCCAGCCTTCGCGGTAATTTTCAACAAAGTGCGACAAAAAACCCGCGGCGGTGCTTGCCCCGGCGGGATAAGCCGCGCTGCCGGTGTTGTTCAGTTCCGCAAAGTTAGACGGCAGCTGGTTACGGTGGAACTCCGCCAGCGGCAGACGCCAGAACGGTTCATTTTCTTGCGCCGCGCTGGTCAACAAGCGCCCCGCCAGCGTATCGTCAAAACTGAATAGCGCATGGTAGTCGTTACCCAGCGCTGTTTTCGCCGCGCCGGTTAACGTCGCCATATCAATGATTAGCTGCGGGTGTTGCGCGCTGGCGTCAATCAGGCCATCCGCCAGTACCAGTCGCCCTTCCGCATCGGTATTCATGACTTCGGCATTCTTACCATTACGGTAGCGAATAATATCGCCCAGTTTAAACGCATTGCCGCTGATCAGATTATCGGCGCAGCACAGGAACAGTTTTACGCGTTTATTCAACCCACGGGTAATGGCGAACGCCAGCGCGCCCGTTACTGTCGCCGCGCCGCCCATATCGGATTTCATTGAGTCCATAAAAGCGCTTTGTTTGATACTGTAGCCGCCGGAGTCAAAGGTGATACCTTTACCGACCAGGCAGGCATAAACCGGCGCATCTTTGTCTCCCGTCGGGTTGTAATCCAGCGCCAGCAGCACCGGCGGACGCTCAGAACCACGGCCTACGGTATGCAACCCCATATAGTTCTGCTCGCGCAGATCTTCGCCTTTGGTGATACGGTAAGTGACGCTATCGCACGCGACGCTGCACAGCAGATCCACTGCGCGCTGCGCCAGTTGCTCCGGCCCAAGCTCTTCCGCCGGAGCATTAATGGTGTCGCGCACCCAGTCAATAATGGTCAGGCGGTTATCCAGTTCCTGACGTTGGGCATCGTCTAAATCCGGCCACATTACGGTACGGACGCCTTTTGGTCCTTTGTAACCCGCCCAGAATGCCCAACAACGCTCGGTATCCCATCCTTCGCCTGTCAGCGCGACCTGTTTTATTCCCAGGCCGTCGATTTTACGCGCCGCACGCTGGATCAATCCCAGATCGTCTTTACCGTTAAGATGCAAGGTAATACCGTCGTTATTAATACTGTAAGTGGCTTTATCGCCCCAGCGCGCATCGGCAGGCTGCGTGGAAAGCGTAATTTTCATGGCTTCTGTCATTGTTATTTTCCTTATTAGCAAACGGGCCGCCGTAGGGCAGCCCGTTAGATCTTTTGCTAAATGATTCGCGTTGCAGGAAGGCGGCAAGTGAGCGAATCCCCGGGAGCATAGCAAACTATGTGACTGGGGTGAGCGAACGTAGCCAACGCACCTGCGGCGAGGATCATGACGCAAAAATTACTCTGCTTCATCCAACCAGACTAGCAGAATCGCCTCCAGAATTTTTTCATTGGATGCGTTAGGGTCGTCGTCAAAATCGTCCAGTTCGCAGATCCACTGATGCAGATCGGTGAAACGAACGGTTTTAGGATCGACATCAGGATATGCGTCGTATAACGCTTCACCGATCTCGCGGCTATCGGTCCACTTGAGTCCCATACTACCCTCTGTTAATGCTCACGCGCATGGTTGATTGTGTAACGTGGAATTTCGATAACCAGATCGTCGTCGGTAACGCGGGCCTGGCAGCTCAGTCGACTTTCCGGCTCCAGCCCCCACGCTTTATCCAGCATATCGTCTTCTTCTTCCGAACTTTCCGGCAAGGAGTCGAAGCCTTCACGTACAATACAGTGACAGGTGGTGCAGGCGCACGATTTCTCACAGGCGTGTTCAATCTCGATGCCGTTGCGCAGCGCAACGTCAAGAATGGTTTCACCGGTCTCAGCTTCCAGAACTGCGCCATCCGGACAAAGATCCTGATGAGGCAGAATAACAATCTTCGGCATGTTAAACCTCGTCTACGGAATGGCCTTTCAACGCGCGACGAACCGACTGGTCCATGCGGCGAGCGGCAAATTCCTGGGTTTGTTTATCTACGTTTTTAATGGCTTGTTCTATGGCGTCAACATCATCGCCTTGTGCGACCGCGCTTAAATGTGCGGCGGCATCATCAATGCATTGACGTTCTGCGGCGCTTAACAGCGCGGCGTCGGCAGTTAGCGCGCCGGTCAAACTTTCCAGCACGCGCGCGGCTTCGACTTTTTGCTCCGCCAGCATACGCGCTTTCACGTCCTGCTCGGCAAAACTCATGGAATCCTTGATCATCGAGGCGATTTCGCCATCGGTCAGACCATAGGAAGGTTTGACCTGAATGGAGGCCTCGACGCCGGTGGATTTTTCCATTGCGGTGACGCTCAACAGGCCATCGGCGTCTACCTGGAAGGTCACACGAATATGCGCCCCGCCCGCCGGCAGCGGCGGAATCCCGCGCAGCGCAAAGCGCGCCAGCGAGCGGCAGTCCTGCACCAGTTCGCGTTCGCCCTGCATCACATGGATAGACATCGCGGTCTGACCGTCTTTGAAGGTGGTGAAATCCTGCGCGCGCGCCACCGGGATAGTGGTGTTGCGCGGAATGACTTTTTCCACCAGGCCACCCATCGTTTCCAGCCCAAGAGAGAGTGGAATCACGTCCAGCAGCAGCATTTCGCTGTCCGGCTTGTTGCCGACCAGAATATCGGCCTGAATCGCTGCGCCGATAGCGACCACTTTATCCGGGTCGATAGCGGTTAACGGCGTGCGGCCAAAAAATTCGCCCACCCGCTCACGCACCAGCGGTACACGGGTCGAACCGCCGACCATGACCACTTCCAGAACGTCCTGGGGCTCAACGCCGGCATCTTTCAATGCGCGACGGCAGGCCAATAGCGTGCGCTTAACCAGCGCGGAAATGAGATCGTTAAATTGCTCGCGAGTGATCTCCCCCTGCCAGCCCGCAACGTTAACGCGAACGGTATCGGCATCGCTTAAGGCGATTTTCGCCGCAATCGCGGCATCCAGCAGTTCGCGCTGAACGCGATTGTTGCTACGATCGGCAATTCCCGCCTGCTCGCGAATATAGTCCGCCAGCAGATGGTCAAAGTCATCGCCGCCGAGCGCAGAATCACCGCCCGTCGCCAGCACTTCAAACACCCCGCGGCTCAGGCGTAAAATAGAGATATCGAAGGTACCGCCGCCGAGATCGTAAACAGCAATAACACCTTCTTTGCCTGAGTCCAGACCGTAGGCAATCGCCGCCGCCGTCGGTTCGTTGAGCAGGCGCAGCACATGCAGGCCAGCCAGCCGCGCGGCGTCTTTCGTCCCCTGACGTTGGGCATCATCGAAATAGGCGGGAACGGTAATCACCACGCCATCCAGCTCGCCGGAGAGCGATTCGCTAGCCCGCGCGGCCAGCGCTTTGAGAATATCAGCCGATACGCGTACCGGATTGAGCAATCCAGCCGACGTGTCAATCATCGGCAGCCCATTAACGCTTGCCTTAAACCGGTAAGGCAGATGCGGATAGCGCGCCTGGATATCCGCCAGCGAGCGTCCCATCATGCGTTTCACAGAGCTGATAGTGTTGGCCGTATCCTGCGCGGCATTGTCACGCGCAGCGTAACCGACCGTATGGCCCTGCTGCTGATAGTGAACCACTGAAGGCAACAGGTGGCGCCCTTCGTGGTCAGGCAGAGTTTCCGCCTGGCCGCTGCGAACCGTCGCAACCAGAGAGTTGGTAGTGCCTAAGTCGATGCCCGCCGCCAGACGACGCTGATGCGGCGCGGCGCTCAGACCAGGCTCACTAATTTGTAATAAGGCCATGTTAGATTCCAGTTAAAAATCGAGCAGCTTTTCTTCGAGTTGTTCTGCGCTGCTTCGCAGTTTATCGAGAAACCGCAGTTTGCGCACCGTATCCGCCGCCGCGTCCCACGCGGCGTTGTCCAACTGTTCCACCATTTGCTGAAGACGAGCATCAAACATCTTTTGTACGCGTTTGATGAAGCTTTCCAGCCGCACGTCGTCTTTTGATTGTTCGATATCGTCCAGCTCTTCGCAAAGCGTGAGTTGTTCCATCAGAAACGCGGTGTCGCGTACCGTATGCTGCTCGCTGGCCAGATCGAACCCGTGTAAGGAAAGCAGATACTCCGCGCGCGTCAAAGGGTGACGCAGCGTTTGCCAGGCCTGGTTGATCGTGGCGGATTGCTGGACGGCGGCAAGCTGCTGCGCCTGAGTGCCGTTGGCAAATTTGTCAGGGTGATACTGGCGTTGCAGATCCTGAAAACGAAGGCTCAGCGCCTGGGTGTCAATCTGATAACGGGCTGGTAAGCCAAAGAGGGTGAAGTAATCCATAACATTCTCAGGGATAGCCTGTCAGAACAAACCCCACACGCAGGCGACCACGGTGGGGTTATACCTTCTTACTTCGCGCCGCAGATGCGTTGTCTGCGCGGGTTCCCCCAGTCATTTACTCAAGTAAGCGCCTGGGGATTCACTCGCTTGCCGCTTTTCTACAGCACGAATGCTCGGTATAACAGCGGAACACGGTTACACGTGGAAGCTTTCGCCGCAACCACACTCATCTTTCACATTCGGGTTGGAGAATTTAAACCCTTCGTTCAGACCTTCTTTTACGAAGTCCAGCTGTGTACCGTCCAGAAATTGCAGGCTCTTGCCGTCAACCACTACCTTAACGCCTTTGTCTTCAAACACGGTGTCTTCCGCCGTTGGCTCGTCAACAAATTCCAGTACATAAGCCATACCTGAGCAGCCGGAGGTTCTCACGCCCAGACGCAGACCAAACCCTTTACCACGGTTGGCCAGGAAGGTATTAACTCGCGCTGCTGCACTGTCGCTAAGTGTAATCGACATAACAAAACCTCAATGTTAACGTTCTATTTTATTTCGCTTCGCGTTTGCTTTTGTAATCCGCAATAGCGGCTTTAATCGCGTCTTCCGCCAGAATAGAGCAGTGAATTTTCACCGGCGGCAGCTCCAGTTCGTCTGCAATGTCGGTGTTTTTAATCGCCTGCGCTTCGTCCAGGGATTTCCCTTTCACCCACTCCGTTACCAGAGAACTGGAGGCGATAGCGGAACCGCAGCCGTAAGTCTTGAAGCGCGCGTCTTCAATGATACCTTCATCGTTAACTTTAATCTGCAACTTCATGACGTCGCCGCAGGCCGGAGCGCCAACCATGCCGCTTCCCACGTTATCGTCGTTGTTGTCAAACGACCCTACGTTACGCGGGTTCTCATAGTGATCGATTACTTTTTCGCTGTAAGCCATTATAAATTCTCCTGATTCCGATACCGATTAATGATGTGCCCATTCGATGCTGTTCAGATCCACACCCTGCTTGTACATTTCCCACAGTGGAGAAAGGTCACGCAGACGGCCAATGGATTTACGAACCAGATCAATGGTGTAGTCGATCTCTTCTTCAGTGGTAAAACGACCTAAAGAGAAACGGATAGAGCTATGCGCCAGCTCGTCATTCATGCCCAACGCGCGCAGCACGTAAGACGGTTCCAGACTGGCGGATGTACAGGCGGAACCGGAAGAGACCGCCAGGTCTTTCAGCGCCATAATCAGCGACTCGCCTTCAACGTAGTTAAAGCTCACGTTGAGAATGTTTGGCGCGCCCTGCTCAAGGTCGCCGTTCAGGTAAACTTCTTCAATATCTTTGATGCCGTTCCACAGACGGTTACGCAGACCGCGCAGACGGGCCATTTCGGTCTCCATCTCTTCTTTCGCGATACGGTAAGCTTCGCCCATGCCGACGATCTGGTGGACAGGCAGAGTACCAGAGCGCATACCGCGTTCGTGCCCGCCGCCATGCATCTGCGCTTCAATGCGAATACGCGGCTTACGACGCACATACAGCGCGCCAATGCCTTTCGGACCATAAATTTTATGACCGGAGAAGGACATCAGATCCACTTTCAGTTGGCTCAGGTCGATAGGCAGTTTGCCCACGCTCTGGGTGGCGTCAACGTGGTAGATGATACCGCGCGCGCGGCACATTTCGCCGATGGTCGCGATATCCTGCACCACGCCGATTTCGTTGTTCACGTGCATGATGGAAACCAGAATGGTGTCGTCACGCATCGCTGCTTCGAGCTCGTTGAGATCGATGATGCCGTTGCGCTGCGGCGCCAGGTAGGTCACTTCAAACCCTTCGCGCTCAAGCTGACGGCAGGTGTCCAGCACCGCTTTGTGCTCGGTCTTGCTGGTGATGATGTGCTTGCCTTTTTTCTGATAAAAGTTGGCAGCGCCTTTGATCGCCAGGTTATCGGACTCCGTCGCCCCTGAGGTAAAGACGATTTCACGCGGGTCGGCGCCGACCAGTTCAGCAATCTGGTTGCGGGCGATATCGACGGCTTCTTCAGCCTGCCAGCCGAAACGGTGTGAACGAGACGCCGGGTTCCCAAAGGTTCCGTCCAGGGTCAGAAACTGCATCATTTTCTCGGCAACACGCGGGTCCACCGGCGTGGTTGCGGAGTAGTCGAGATAAATCGGTAATTTCATTGCTCTTAAACTCCGTACATCACTCAATGCAAGGAATCAGGCAACCGGCTGGATGTACGACCGTGTTGACGGGACGTCCGCGTCCCGGCCTGATTCTGAATTCTTTTTTACGCTTCATCCTTCAGACGACCGCGGCATTCACCGCATGAGGCCGCCAGAAGAGATGGCGTAATATTTTAATTAAGCGCGTAATTTAACGTCGATAGCGTCCTGCGCACGACCACTGGCGCGCGGCGCGTCATGCGTGTGCTGGCGACCAGACACATCCAGAACTTCCTGGTTATTCACCAGCTCGCCTAAGGTAATATTGTTGAGAAAACCGGTCAGGCGATCGCTTAAATCACGCCACAGCGCATGGGTCAGGCATTTATCGCCGCCCTGGCAGCCGCCTTTGCCCTGGCAACGGGTCGCGTCAACGGATTCATCAACCGCGCTGATCACTTCGCCGACCGCGATACTGCCAGCATCTTTACCCAGCAGATAACCGCCGCCCGGCCCGCGTACGCTGGAAACCAGACCGTTTTTACGTAAACGGGAAAATAGCTGTTCCAGATAAGAAAGGGAAATCCCCTGACGTTCAGAAATATCAGCCAACGGTACCGGGCCCGCTTCGGAGTTGAGCGCAACGTCTAACATTGCGGTCACGGCATAACGCCCTTTAGATGTCAGTCTCATGTCTTACTTAACCTCAAACTCGCCCCTGCCCGGGGTTTTTATTGTAAAATGGGGGTATTGCATAGCAGGGACAAGTCTGACATTCCCGAGTAATTTGGTCAACTATTTACTTGAGTAAATTAGTCAGGTATTTAGCGTTCCGTGCGATATTGATGCGGTTACTTGCCTTTATTCTGCTGCTCAATAGACGCCAGAATCCCACGCAGAATATTCAACTCCTGGCTTTCCGGGCGGGCGCGGGTAAACAGACGGCGCAATTTATTCATCACCTGCCCCGGATGGTTTTCGCGAATAAAGCCAGTGGAGAGCAACGTCTGCTCCAGATGGCCGTAGAAACGTTCAAGATCGTCCACCAGCGGATACGGCATCTCTTCATGATCTGCCGCGTCGCCGTTTTCCTGCGTCGCCAGCCAGGCCATGCGGACTTCATACGCGATGACCTGTACCGCCATCGCCAGATTCAACGAGCTGTACTCCGGGTTAGCGGCAATAGCGACGTGATAATGGCATTTTTGCAACTCATCGTTAGTCAGCCCGACACGCTCACGACCAAAAACCAGCGCAACCGGCGTATTTGCCGCTTCCGCCACGCTTTTTAAGCCGCACTCGCGCGGATCAAGCATCGGCCACGGCAAAGTGCGGGAACGGGCGCTGGTGCCGACCACCAGGCTACAGCCAGCCAACGCTTCATCCAGCGTATCGACGATCTGCGCATTACCGATCACATCGCTGGCGCCTGCCGCCAGGGCGATGGCCTGGGAGTCCGGTTTCACCAACGGGTTTACCAGCCACAGGTTAGTTAAGCCCATGGTTTTCATAGCGCGAGCCACGGAGCCCATATTGCCGGTGTGGGAGGTTTCCACCAGCACAATTCGAATGTTTTGCAGCATTGTCTTTCTTCAGCTAAAGATTATTCTGACATCTTACCATAAAACCAAGACAGATTCCGATCTCGCTGCTATACTCTGCGCCGTTTTCCCGTTCTTTAACATCCAGTGAGAGAGACCGATGCATCCGATGCTGACCATCGCCGTGCGCGCAGCGCGCAAGGCGGGTAATGTAATTGCCAAAAACTATGAAACTCCGGACGCTGTAGAAGCGAGCCAAAAAGGCAGTAACGATTTTGTGACCAATGTAGATAAGGCCGTTGAAGCGGTGATTATCGACACCATTCGCAAATCTTACCCGCAACACACTATTATCACCGAAGAAAGCGGTGAGCACGTTGGCACAGATCAGGATGTTCAATGGGTTATCGATCCGCTGGATGGCACCACCAACTTCATCAAACGTCTGCCACACTTCGCTGTTTCCATTGCTGTACGCATTAAAGGCCGTACTGAAGTGGCTGTCGTGTACGATCCGATGCGTAACGAACTGTTCACCGCCACCCGCGGTCAGGGCGCACAGCTGAACGGCTACCGTCTGCGCGGCAGTACCGCGCGCGATCTGGACGGCACTATCCTCGCTACTGGCTTCCCGTTCAAAGCCAAACAATACGCGACCACCTACATTAATATTATCGGCAAGCTGTTCAGCGAATGCGCCGATTTCCGCCGCACCGGTTCCGCCGCGCTGGATCTGGCCTATGTGGCTGCAGGTCGTGTCGATGGTTTCTTTGAAATTGGCCTTCGTCCGTGGGATTTCGCCGCGGGCGAACTGCTGGTTCGTGAAGCGGGCGGTATCGTCAGCGATTTCACCGGCGGTCATAACTACATGATGACCGGTAATATCGTGGCGGGGAATCCGCGCGTCGTTAAAGCCATGCTGGCGAATATGCGCGACGAACTGAGCGATGCGCTGAAGCGCTAAGTCTCTTCGGCGGATGGGGCCACTCATCCGCCGTGCCTTTTCAGGCGTTTTTCCTAAACACAGCCTCATCGCTTTACTTGCCTGCATGTTTTTGTACGATCGCTCCCTGCTCCGCTATTGGCATAAAGCGGCAAGGAAGCGAACATGACCCTTCAACATACCCGACGCATCGTCAAATCCCTTTTTATTCTGTTTATCATTGTGGTCTGTATTTATCTGCTACCCCGCGTAGCGATCAATGCCTTTTATTACCCGGACAATAAAGTCTATGGGCCAACCCCTGCCGAAGCTGAATCCATTACCTTTACCGCCAAAGATGGCACGCATCTGCACGGCTGGTTTATTCCCACTGCTTTCGGCAGGCCGGAAAACGCCGTCGCGACGGTGATTCATGTCCATGGCAACGCCGGAAATATGTCGGCGCACTGGCCGTTAGTCAGTTGGCTGCCAGAACGCAACGTAAACCTGTTTATGTTTGATTACCGTGGTTTTGGCGAATCGGAGGGTACCCCATCACAAGAGGGGCTACTGGACGATACGAAAAGCGCGATAGATTATGTGCGGCATCGCGCCGACGTTAACCCCGAGCGCCTGGTACTGCTGGGGCAGAGCCTGGGCGGCAATAATGTACTGGCCGCCGTAGGCCACTGCGTAGGCTGCGCAAATATGCGCTACGCCGACCAGGCGGGCATACGTGCGATTATCCTTGACTCAACGTTTTTATCCTATTCCTCCATCGCCAACCAGATGATCCCGGGCAGCGGCTATTTGCTTGATGACCGCTATAGCGCGGATCGCAATATTGCCAGCGTCAGCCCCATTCCGGTATTGATTCTTCATGGCACGGCAGACCATGTTATTCCCTGGCAGGACAGTGAGAAATTGTATGCCCTCGCCCGGGAGCCCAAACAAAAAATCTTCATTCCTGACGGCGATCACATTGATGCTTTTTCCGGACGTTATGCAAACCTTTACCGTGATGCAATGATTAAATTTATTCAGACCGCGCTATCCGCTAAATAGCGCGACGCTGTATATATGCATATTTTATGATTAAGAATATATTTATTATACCGATAGTAAAAACCATTTTTTCCCGTTAGCGAAGGCGATGGATTAGCGCTAGCGTAACAGTAATATTCAACTGATTTTTATAACAATTTATTTTCATTTGTTTTTCCTGAATATTACTGTGGAGTATGTGATGGCTATCAAAATTACGCCTGACGAGTTTAGTTTGCTTATCCAGCGATTAAACCAAAAATGGCGCGTGTTTGCCCCGTCCGCAGAGTTTCGCGGCGGACGTTTTTCCGACACTGACAACATTATTTATCAATGGATTAGCGGCTGGCGCGATCTCATCTGGCACGAGAAATCGCACATGTCGCCGAATACCATTATCGCCCCTATCACCGAAACGCTCTTTTATTTCGATAAAGACACCATTCAAATTGCCGAGACAGACATTTCCCCGATAATCATCTTTGCCCGCGCCTGCGACATTAACGCCATGTCGCGGCTGGATTATATGTATTTATCAAATGGGAATAATTCCGATTACAGTTATCAACTGCTACGGGAGCATATTCGTTTCGTCCTTATTGAGTGTGAAGAAAGCTTCGAAAATTGTTTCTGCGTCTCAATGGGTACTAATAAAACTGACTGTTATAGCGCCGCCATGCGTTTTAGCGATGAGGGCGCGCTTGTCAGCATCCGCGATCCCTTTATCGAGGCGGCGATACAAGGGCTGGGGCAGGAGGCTGACTATACCCCCTCTTTCGTCAGCGAAAACCGGGAAACCGTCGTCACGCCGGACAGCGTTTGCCGCGATCCGCAAAAAATTCGCGACATTCTCACCCGCCATCCGCTATGGGACGCTTACGACAGCCGCTGCATCAGTTGTGGCCGCTGCACTACCGGGTGCCCAACCTGTACCTGCTATAGCGTCTTTGACGTCGCCTATGATGAAAATCCGCAGCGCGGCGAACGCCGCCGCCAGTGGGCAAGCTGCATGATGCCGGGCTTTAGCGACATGGCCGGCGGTCATGGTTTTCGCGAAAAACCCGGCGAGCGTCTGCGCTACCGCGCCCTGCATAAGGTCAATGACTACAAAGCGCGCAACGGCATTGAACATATGTGCGTCGGCTGCGGCCGCTGCGACGATCGCTGCCCGCAATACATCAAATTTTCTTTGATTATCAACAAAATGACCGCTGCCGTTCGGCAGGCGCTGGCAGAGGAGGCATAACGCATGTCACATTGTTCCTGTCATGATAAACCGCAGCACAGTTTGCTGCCTGCGGCGTACCGCATCCTCAGTATTACTCGCCACACGCCGCTGGAGTGGAATTTCCGCGTGGCCGTCGATTTTCCCGCGCACTGGGGGCAATTTGTTGAGGTGTCGCTGCCGCGCGTCGGCGAAGCGCCCATCTCCGTTTCCGACTACGGCGACGGCTGGATAGATCTGCTGATTCGTAATGTCGGAAAAGTGACCAGCGCCCTCTTTACGCTGAAAGAAAGCGACAACGTGTGGCTACGCGGCTGCTATGGCAATGGCTATCCGGTCGATACGCTGCGCCATAAACCCTTACTGGTTGTCGCAGGCGGCACGGGCGTCGCGCCGGTGAAAGGCTTAATGCGCTATTTCGTTGAGAATCCCCAGGAAATTGGTCAACTGGATATGATTCTCGGCTATAAAAATCGCGATTGCGTGCTGTACAAAGAAGAAATGGCGACGTGGCGCGGCAAACATAATCTGGTGCTCACGCTGGATGAAGGCGAGGCTGATGACCGTTACCAGATTGGTCGGGTGACCGATCGGCTTGCCGACATGACGCTTAGCGATATCGACACCATGCAGGCCATCGTCGTTGGGCCGCCAATAATGATTACCTTTACCGTAAAAATGCTGCTGCAAAAAGGGCTCAAGCCGGAGCAAATTTGGGTGGACTACGAACGCCGGATGGCCTGCTCCGTCGGGAAGTGCGGCCACTGCCGTATGGGCGAAGTGTATGTCTGCACCGACGGCCCGATATTTAACTACGCCGTCGCGCAACGTTTTGCCGATTAAGGAGAACACCATGAGCATTGATATTGATATCATTAAAGCCCGTGCGAAAAACGAATATCGCCTGTCAAAAGTGCGCGGCGAAGCCATGATCAGCGTCCGCATTCCCGGCGGTATTTTGCCCGCGCATTTGCTAACGGTGGCGCGTGACATAGCCGAAACCTGGGGCAACGGACAAATTCACCTCACTACCCGCCAGAAGCTGGCGATGCCGGGTATCCGTTACGAAGATATCGACAACGTGAACGCTGCGCTGGAGCCATTTCTTCGCGAGATTGAAATAGAACTGTGCGACGTCCAGGTTGAGGATACCAAAGCGGGCTATCTCGCTATTGGCGGGCGAAATATTGTCGCCTGTCAGGGGAACCGCATTTGCCAGAAAGCCAACACTGACACGACCGGTCTGTCCCGTCGTCTTGAAAAACTGGTCTATCCCAGCCCTTATCATCTCAAAACGGTCATCGTTGGCTGCCCGAATGATTGCGCGAAGGCGTCAATGGCCGATCTGGGAATTATTGGCGTGGCGAAAATGCGCTTCACTGCCGATCGCTGTATCGGCTGCGGCGCCTGCGTGAAGGCCTGTAGTCACCACGCGGTAGGCTGCCTGGCGCTGAAGAACGGCAAAGCGGTCAAAGAAGAGTCCGCCTGTATCGGCTGCGGCGAGTGCGTGCTGGCCTGTCCGACGCTGGCCTGGCAACGTAAGCCGGATCAGCTCTGGCAAGTCCGTCTGGGCGGACGCACCAGTAAAAAGACGCCGCGCGTCGGCAAGCTCTTCCTCAACTGGGTGACTGAAGATGTGATAAAGCAGGTGATCGTTAACCTGTATGAATTTGAAAAAGAGATGCTCGGCGGAAAACCGATCTATCTACATATGGGCCATCTGATCGACAAAGGCGGCTATCTGCGTTTTAAAGAACGGGTACTGCGCGGCGTTCAGCTCAATCCGGAAGCGATGGTCGCCGAACGCATTTACTGGGCCGAAGACGAATCCGTCGCGCGGATGCATCTCAAACCCGCCGGACACTAATCAACCACGCCATGGCCGCAGCCCGCCCACAGGCTGCGGCACGCTAAACCACATGACCAGCGCCGCGACAAGCAGTATGACCCCTCCGGCCAGCGCCAGCGTTGACCAGCCTACCTGCCGCCATAACGCTGGCGCTTTGTTTCCACTGAGCTTCACCGCCAGAGCACGAAAAGTGTGTACCAGCAACGCCAGCGAGGTAATCGTTAGCGAGGTTCCCGCCGCCATTGCCAGTACCGACGCCATTCCCCAGCTAAAAACGCCAATCACTTTACTGAATAACAGCACCATTATCGCGCCGGAACAGGGCCGCATCCCCATAGACAGTACGATCATGAGTCGCGCGCGCCAGTCATCGCCGCTATGCAATTGTTCCTGCGTCGGTAAATGCTGATGTCCGCAGCCGCATTTTTCATGGTGAACATGGCGCGGCGTAAAAGCGATAAAGACAGGTTTACGTAGCAGCGCGCGTAACCTTTTTATGGCCCGCCAGCACAGCAAGATGCCCAGCCCGCCAACTAACGCATAGCTCCCCTTTTCCAGCCAGAAGCCGCTCAGATGGAGCTGCCTGGCCGGAAGTTGCAATACGGTCAGCACGCCCACCACCAACCCGATAGCCACGAGCCCCTGTAATAACGCGGCGGCGAGGGTTAACACGATACTTGATTTCAGCTTCGAAGGATGCGTCGCCAGCCATGTCGCGATCACCACTTTGCCGTGTCCCGGCCCCAGCGCATGAAGCACGCCATACATAAAACTCAGCAGAAGCAACGATCCGCCCGCCCGCTCAGGATGCGTCGCCACCGCGTTAAGCAGCGCGCTCAACTGCTGATTTACGTCCCGCTGCCAAAGAGCGCTTTTCAACATCACCTGCGGCCAGGCCTGCCATATCCACAGACCGCCAACCAGCATCAGCAGCAGGAATAACGCCAATGGCCACAGCGAGAGCCAGCGTCGCCCCGGAGCGCGTTGAGAAAAAATTACTGACATTGCAAGGTCACCGTTTGGGCAAACTGTTTACCTAAATCCATATCCTCCGGCGGCGCGTCCTCTTTATCCAGCGACTGGGCGAAACGTAGTGTCTCTTCGCCGGGCGCAGGAGTATAAACCTGAATCCGACACTTTTCGCGCAGCGGTTCCGGCATCGTGATATCGCTGGCCTGGTCATAATGCATATCGACATAATAAGAGGGATCAAACGTTGAAAAGGTATAAGTCTGTCCGCTTAACGGCTGCGGTTCAGCCAGCGGTAGCGTAAAGGTCAATACCGCCTGATGCGCGTCACGCGTCATACCGTATTCTGTCGGCCTGTTTTTAAACTTCACTTTCGCGCCATTGCGCCACACTTCTGTAAAGTAGTGCTGCCCAAGTACGTTAGCCATCACTTCCGCCGCCAACTTTTTCCATATTTCTGACCCCGGTGCCGCGTTTCCGGCGTCATACAGCAGATCTGCGGACGTCAGCGCGTCCATTGTCCAGCGCATTTTTAACGCCACAAATTGCTCATTTTCACTGACCACCTGCGTTTGCAGACGGATAAAGCTATGCGGATGCGCCGCCGCCACGAAAGATAAAACGGCAAGAAATAGTGTTAAGGCGCTGCGTTTCACTGGCTTCATCTGTTCCTCGCGATAAAAATTCTGTGACACTCCTCAGCATTCCTGGCCTAAAAGCACGCTTATCACATTTTTCACACGCAAACTTTAGCTATCCTTACCAGACAAACTAACGGGAGACCTGACAGATGATGCCGACAATTGCCCCACCATCTGTACTTTCCGCTCCCCAGCGCCGCTGTCAGGTATTGCTGACGCTTTTCCAGCCGGAGCCAATTGCCACGGTGGAAATCTTCAGCGCGCTTAATGGCGTTGATGATGATACTGCCCGTGAGGATATCACTGAGACAAGCCTGGAGATCCAGCGCTATCATCGCCTTGCCATCACAACATGCCAGAACGGTTGCTATCGGATCGAAGGTACAGCACTCGATCAGCGCCTTTGCCTTTTACACTGGCTCAGGCGCGGCCTGCGTTTATGCCCGACCTTCGTCACGCAACAGTTTACCCCGGCCTTAAAAAACGCGCTAAAGCAGCGCGGTATCGCGCGTCCGCTGTATGACGATATTAATCTGCACGCGCTCATCAATCTGTGCGCCCGCCGGTTGCAAAAACCATTTGAACATCGCGACGTGCAGTTCCTGCGCCTCTTTTTACAGTATTGTCTGCTACAACACCATGCCGGCATCACCCCGGAATTCAACCCTGTACAGCAGATTTGGGCGCAGTCGTGCGCGGAATATCCACTCGCCCAGGAAATTGGTCGTCACTGGCAGCGCCACGTGATGCAGGCCGCACCGCTCAATGAAGCGCTGTTTATGGCGTTACTGTTTTCAATGATTCGCCTCCCCGACCCGATTCGCGACACGCATCAACGGGCGCAGCAACTGCGACTGGAGGTGGCGCGGCTGGTGCTGCGCTTTCGAGAAAAAGGGAACGTACGCTTCAGCGACGAACAAGGGCTTAACGATCAGCTCTATGTCCATCTCGCCCAGGCGCTGAACCGAAGTTTATTCACGATTGGCATCGATAATACGCTTCCGGAAGAGTTCAACCGTCTTTATCCGCGTCTGGTTCGCACCACACGTGAGGCGCTCGCCGGGTTTGAAGCCGAATATGGTATCCACTTTTCCGAGGAAGAGACGGGGCTGGTGGCAGTGATTTTCGGCGCCTGGCTGATGCAGGATAACGATTTGCATGAGAGACAGATCGTATTGTTAGCGGATAAAAATGATGCGCTGGAGACGCATATTGAGCAGCAACTGCGTGAACTGACCCTATTGCCGCTGAATATCAGACGGATATCGCTCCAGACGTTTCAAAAAGAGGGATGCCCGCGCGGCGTAGCGCTGATTGTTACCCCTTACGCCACGCCGCTACCGCTCTTCTCACCGCCATTAATTCATGCGGATCGCGCCCTCACAGAGCACCAACAGCAGCAGATCCGCAAGATCCTAGAATCATGACGCGGCAACCACTTTGGGCCGAAGGAAGATAGCGGGCAATGCCACCAGCGCCATAATCCAGAATACGCCGCCGCCCAGATGTTGATACAGAAAACCGGCAAATACCGTCATAATCGCGATACTGCCGCCCATCGCCACAGCGGAATAGACGGCCTGCAAACGAATCACCTCGCTTCCCTGACGCGCAGCGATATAGCGCATGGCGGCCAGATGGCAAACGGTAAACGTGCCACAGTGCAGAATTTGTATCACAATCAGCCACGGCAACGCCGTACTCCAGCCCATCAGTCCCCAGCGTACCACGCCGCACACAGCGGAAAGCAACAGCAAGTCGCGGGCGCTAAACCGGCGGAATAGCTTTTTACTCAGGGCAAAAATGATCACTTCCGCCACCACGCCCAACGACCATAAATAGCCGACCGCCGATGCTGAATAGCCAGCCCCCTGCCAGTAGATGGCGCTAAAACCGTAGTAGGCGGCGTGCGCCCCTTGCAGCAAACAGACGCAGGCGAGAAAACGCCAACTTTGTGCCACCAGCGTACGCCAGGCGGGCCAGCCTGCGCTCTCCTGCTGACGGCTTTCCCCTTGCGGCGGCACGCTGGGACGTAACAACATACCCAGCAACATCGAGGCGACGCCGAGCGTCAGTAGCGCCAGAATCGCCTGGTAATCGTATAAACTCACCAGCTTACCGGTCAGCGCCGACCCTATCACGAAGGCGATGGACCCCCACAGCCGCACCCGACCATAGTCCAGGGTAATTTGCTTTTGCCAGGTATTGGCCAGCGCATCGGTCAGCGGCACCAGTGGTGAAAAGAAGAGGTTAAACCCAACCATCACCACCATTAGCCACGCGACATGCGTTCCTGCCCAAAATGCCAGCGCAAATACCAGCGTCAGCAATGCCAGTACGCGCAGCGCGGAGATCAACCGCGAAGGATCGCTTACGCGAGGCGCAATGAGCAGACTACCGAGAAAACGCGCGACCAGACCCACGCCCAGCAGAAGACCGATGGTTTCCGGCGTTAGCCCAAGACCTTTGAGCCAGACGCTCCAGAAGGGCAGAAAAATACCGTAACTAAAGAAGTAGGTGAAATAACTGAGCGCCAGCCAGCGCGTGGAATGCAATGCCATGATTCCCTCCCGTTTGGAGGCGATAGTCTGGCGGTAAACGGTTGCGCTGGCAAGGGTAACATAAGGTTAACAGGCGGAGGGAGAAGTTCAAACGGCAACGCCGCCGGATAATGACTTCCGGCGGCGTCACGTTATGGCGCATAAGTAATGCCCGACAGACGCAGCGCCATCGGGCCATTTTCACAACACAAGCGCTTACGCGTAAACCGGGAAGCGGGCGCAGATATCCAGCACTTTCGCTTTCACGCGTTCAATGGTGGCTTCATCATTGATGTTGTCCAGCACGTCACACATCCAGCCAGCCAGCTCTTTCACTTCCGCTTCTTTGAAGCCGCGACGAGTGACCGCTGGAGAACCGATGCGGATACCAGAAGTCACGAACGGGCTCTTAGGATCGTTCGGCACGCTGTTTTTGTTCACGGTGATGTTAGCACGGCCCAGCGCGGCGTCAGCTTCTTTACCGGTCAGGTTTTTATCCACCAGGTCCAGCAGGAACAGGTGGTTCTCAGTGCCGCCAGACACCACTTTGTAGCCGCGGTTCAGGAACACTTCTACCATCGCTTTGGCGTTTTTCGCCACCTGCTGCTGGTAAACTTTGAACTCCGGCTCCATCGCTTCTTTCAGTGCTACCGCTTTACCGGCGATCACGTGCATCAGCGGGCCGCCCTGCGCGCTTGGGAACACGGCGGAGTTCAGTTTTTTGTACAGCTCTTCATCGCCGCCCTTCGCCAGGATCAGGCCGCCGCGCGGACCCGCCAGGGTTTTGTGGGTGGTGGTGGTGACAACGTGAGCGTGCGGAACCGGGTTCGGGTAAACGCCTGCGGCAATCAGGCCCGCCACGTGCGCCATGTCGACAAACAGGTATGCGCCGATGCTGTCAGCGATTTCACGCATTTTTGCCCAGTCAACCACGCCGGAGTAGGCAGAGAAGCCACCGATAATCATCTTCGGCTTGTGCTCTTTGGCCAGCTTCGCCATCTCGTCATAGTCAATTTTACCGGACTCATCGATACCGTAAGGTACGATGTTGTACAGTTTACCGGAGAAGTTAACCGGGGAGCCGTGAGTCAGGTGACCACCCTGCGCCAGGTTCATACCCAGAACGGTGTCGCCCGGCTGCAGCAGCGCGGTGTAAACAGCGAAGTTAGCCTGAGAACCGGAGTGCGGCTGCACGTTAGCGTAGTCAGCGCCGAACAGTTCTTTCGCGCGGTCGATAGCCAGCTGCTCTACGACATCAACGTATTCGCAACCGCCGTAGTAGCGCTTGCCCGGATAACCTTCAGCGTATTTGTTGGTCAGCTGAGACCCCTGCGCCTGCATCACGCGCGGGCTGGTGTAGTTTTCGGAGGCGATCAGTTCGATGTGCTCTTCCTGACGTACTTTTTCCTGCTCCATAGCCTGCCACAACTCGGCATCATAATCGGCAATATTCATTTCACGCTTTAACATCCGCATCTCCTGACTCAGCTAACAATAAAATTTGTGCCTGAAAAGGCAGTCCGTGGGACTTCGGCCAACAGTATAACCGAATCATTCTTCGATAACAGGTCTTGACAAAGGTTTTTACGCAAACGATTACCTATGCGCCAGATAAGGGTTTCCTGAACGAGAGCCTGACGAATTTCAACGGATTTCTTTTCAGCTTTGTGATGCAGATTTTTCACGTTGTTACATCCATAACGTAAAGCAGAGAAGATCCATTTACAATGCAAGGGTATTTTTATAAGATGTATTTGATATACATCATTAGATTTTCACATAAAGGAAGCACGTATGCTTGACGCACAAACCATCGCTACAGTAAAGGCCACCATTCCCCTACTGGTTGAAACAGGACCGAAACTGACCGCCCACTTCTACGACCGTATGTTTACGCATAACCCGGAGCTCAAAGAAATCTTCAATATGAGCAACCAGCGTAACGGCGATCAGCGTGAAGCCCTGTTTAATGCTATCGCGGCCTACGCCAGCAATATCGAAAATTTACCGGCGTTGCTGCCGGCGGTAGAAAAAATCGCGCAGAAGCACACCAGCTTCCAGATTAAGCCGGAGCAGTACAACATCGTCGGGACGCATCTGCTGGCGACGCTGGACGAAATGTTCAACCCGGGCCAGGAAGTGCTGGACGCGTGGGGCAAAGCCTATGGCGTACTGGCTAACGTCTTTATTCATCGGGAAGCCGAGATTTATCACGAGAACGCCAGCAAAGACGGCGGCTGGGAAGGCACGCGCCCCTTCCGCATCGTTGCAAAAACCCCGCGTAGCGCACTGATCACCAGCTTTGAGTTTGAACCAGTCGACGGCGGTACGGTGGCGGAATACCGTCCCGGGCAGTATCTAGGGGTCTGGCTGAAGCCGGAAGGTTTTGCGCATCAGGAGATCCGCCAATATTCACTGACCCGTAAACCCGATGGCAAAGGGTACCGTATTGCCGTGAAGCGTGAAGACGGCGGCCAGGTATCAAACTGGTTACACCACCACGCCAGCGTGGGCGATGTGGTGCATCTGGCTGCGCCGGCAGGTGACTTCTTTATGAATGTCGCCGCTGATACCCCCGTTTCGCTGATTTCCGCTGGCGTCGGCCAGACGCCGATGTTGGCGATGCTCGATACGCTGGCGAAAGGACAGCATACCGCGCAGGTGAACTGGTTCCACGCGGCGGAGAACGGCGACGTTCATGCGTTTGCCGACGAAGTGAGCGAGCTGGGCCGTACACTGCCGCGTTTCACTGCCCATACCTGGTACCGCGAGCCGACTGAGGCCGATCGCGCCCAACGCCTCTTCGACAGCGAAGGGCTGATGGATTTAAGCAAACTGGAAGCCGCGATCAGCGATCCGGCAATGCAGTTCTATCTTTGCGGCCCGGTAGGCTTTATGCAGTTTGCCGCAAAACAACTGGTTTCACTTGGCGTGAATAACGAAAACATTCATTACGAATGCTTCGGCCCGCATAAGGTGCTGTAATTGCAAGAAATCCTCTGAAAAAACGGGCGTTATCGTTAAGGCGAACGCCCGTTTTCCTCCCCGTTCCCCTGCTTATTGCGCTGCTTTTTATGCCTTTCTTTTACAAAAAAGGGGAATAAAAAAAGTCTGTGCAAATCGTGTTATTATTAACGTTTGACTTAGCTCGTTAGGGCATCTTTTTATGCAGCAACCTGTTGTACGCATTGGAGAGTGGCTGGTTACACCTTCTGTTAATCAGATCAGTCGTCAGGGACGCCAGATTACTCTTGAACCACGGCTGATCGATCTTCTGATGTATTTTGCGCATCATCCGGATGAAGTGTTAAGCCGGGATAACATTATTGATCATGTCTGGATGCGCACCATCGTGACCAACCATGTTGTCACCCAAAGCATTTCTGAACTACGCAAATCATTAAGAGATGGCGGAGACAGCAATGCTGAATACATCGTTACCGTACCTAAACGCGGCTATAAGCTGACGGCGCCGGTTATCTGGTGCGAAGAAAATAGCGATGAGATCGATAATTCATCAACGTCGCCGCCGCCGCCGATCGCAGCAACGAATGCAGAACCGACAGAGGGGGCTACTGCCGCTACGCCTGTGCCGCCCGCCTCTTTGCAAACGCCGACTAAAAAGGCGAAAAAGCCGCGTATCGCCGCTTTCTGGACGTGGGTGATGTTCCTGCTCTCGCTGGCGACGCTGGTGGTGTTTATCGTGATGTCGGTGGTAGATCATAATGCCGCGGTAACAAAAACGCGGTTATTACTTAACCCACGAGATATAGATGTTCGTTTTGAAGGCGGCAATTCCTGTAATAACTGGGTCTCGCAGGAGTCCTACGCCATCGGTCTGGGCGGCTTAATCACCGACCTGCTGAACACCTACTCGACCTTTATGGTGCACGATAAAACTAATTACCGGGTTAATGAGCCAAGCAGCTCCGGTAAGACGTTAACCATTCAGTTTGTCAATCAGCGCCACTATCGGGCGCAGCAGTGCTTTATGTCTGTAGTGCTCATTGATAACGCCGATGGTTCAACCATGCTGGATAAGCGTTATTTCGTCACCAATACTAACCAGTTGTCCATCCAGGATGATCTGTTTAATAGCCTGTCTTTCGTTTTAACACAGCCCTGGCCTGATCGTATGCGAGAACAACTGGCCCTGTTCAGAACGCCGCAAAATACCGCGCTGATGCGTTTTTATGAGGCGCGCCAGCTTATTCTGAGCGGCGATGCGCAGGCGCTAAGTAAAGCCAGCGATATTCTGAATGGCATTATTAAGGAAACGCCTGATTTCAACTATGCCTATGAATATAAAGTGCTGGTAGATGTATTACGGCAATCACAGCAGCCGTTTGATAAAGAACAAGTGGCTGCGCTGAACGAAGAGTTTAAAAAAATAGATCAAATTCCGGGCGTTGAGAAAACCTCTGTTTATTATAAAATCAAGACCGTTGATCTGTTAGGCAAAGGTGATATCGATGCAGCGTATGAGGAAATCAATAAAAGCATCGAGCTTGAAATGTCGTGGTTTAACTATGTCCTGTTGGGGAAAGTTTACGAAATGAAAGGTGAGAATCGTCTGGCCGCTGATGCCTATCTGACCGCCTTTAATTTACGTCCAGGTGAAAACACGCTGTACTGGATCGAAAATGGCGTATTTCAGACATCCGTTCAGAAAATTGTCCCTTATCTGAATAGTTTTCTGGCAGAAGATTAAATTTAACGCTGAACCATGACGAATAAAAGCGAAAAGATATTAAATTTTTCGCTTTTATTTTGTGAAAAACATGTTTCCCAAAATAGCTTATGTTAATTTTGGCAACATATTCATCGCAAAGATATGTAAATATAACTCTTTGTAATTAAACGATGTTTATCCTTTCATGATATTTTTCATGATATTTATATGTTAATTCAAAAAAATCAATCTATCAGTTTTTTCATGTTTGTGTTTATTTCACTTTTTCTTTAGGACTTATCTCAACCCAATCGTTAATCTTGTCGACAGTTGAACGGGCACGCATCATATATGAAGCATAAGCCCGGTTCTTAAAAATACAGCTCAGGAGAAATGAACATGAGTTCTGTCAAAAAGATCGGGCTATTTGCCTGTACTGGCGTCGTTGCCGGTAATATGATGGGGAGCGGGATTGCATTATTACCCGCCAACCTTGCCAGTATTGGTGGCATTGCCATCTGGGGCTGGGTAATTTCTATTATTGGGGCAATGTCGCTGGCTTATGTTTATGCGAGGCTGGCAACCAAAAACCCTCAACAGGGTGGCCCTATCGCTTATGCTGGGGAAATATCTCCGGCGTTTGGTTTCCAGACCGGCGTTCTTTATTATCACGCAAACTGGATTGGTAACTTAGCCATCGGCATTACCGCTGTTTCTTATCTTTCTACGTTCTTCCCGGCATTAAATAATCCAATACCGGCAGGTATTGCCTGTATTGCTATCGTCTGGCTGTTCACCTTTATTAATATGCTGGGCGGGGCCTGGGTCAGCCGTTTGACAACGATTGGCCTATTCCTGGTGCTGATCCCGGTAGTCTTGACCGCAGTCGCCGGCTGGCATTGGTTCGATATCGCGACCTATCACGCGAACTGGAACACGTCTACGACGACCGACTCTCACGCCATTGTTAAAAGTATTCTGCTCTGCCTGTGGGCGTTCGTTGGCGTTGAGTCTGCCGCCGTCAGCACCGGCATGGTGAAAAACCCGAAACGCACCGTACCGCTGGCAACCATGCTGGGTACCGCGCTGGCAGGCATCATCTATATCGCCGCGACTCAGGTTATCGCCGGGATGTTCCCAGCTTCCGTTATGGCCTCTTCCGGCGCGCCGTTCGCTATCAGTACCTCCACGATTCTGGGTGGCTGGGCTGCGCCGCTGGTTTCCGCCTTTACCGCTTTCGCCTGCCTGACGTCTCTGGGCTCCTGGATGATGCTGGTCGGCCAGGCTGGGGTTCGCGCCGCCAACGACGGCAACTTCCCGAAAATTTACGGTGAAATGGATAAAAACGGTATTCCGAAAAAAGGTCTGCTGTTGGCTGCGGTGAAAATGACGGCGCTGATGATTCTGATCACCATCATGAACTCCAGCGGCGGTAAAGCGTCCGACCTGTTCGGCGAACTGACCGGGATTGCCGTACTGCTTACCATGCTGCCGTACTTCTACTCCTGTGTTGACCTGATTCGCTTCGAAGGGTTCAACATCCGTAACTCGGTAAGCCTGATTTGTTCTGTACTGGGCTGCGCATTTTGCTTCATCGCACTGATGGGCGCCAGCTCCTTCGAACTCTCCGGCACCTTTATCGTCAGTCTGATCATCCTGATGTTCTACGGTCGCAAAATGCACCAGCGCCAGAACAACGACAGCGACAACAATACGGCTGAAGCGCTTTAACCGCTAACTCCTTTTTCTCAAAGCCCCTTTCGTCACCTGCTATAGCGTAGCGGGAGGGGCCCACTTTACCAGGAACAAGACTATGAACGTTATTGCTATCATGAACCACATGGGCGTCTACTTTAAAGAAGAGCCTATTCGTGAACTGCATCGTGCACTGGAAGGTTTAAATTTCCGTATCGTCTATCCAAACGACCGAGAAGACCTGCTGAAGCTGATTGAAAATAACTCCCGCCTTTGCGGCGTCATTTTCGACTGGGATAAATATAATCTTGAGCTTTGCGAAGAGATTAGCAAGCTGAACGAGTATATGCCGCTGTACGCCTTCGCCAACAGCTACTCTACGCTGGACGTCAGCCTCAACGATCTGAGAATGCAGGTTCGCTTCTTTGAATATGCTTTAGGCGCCGCAACCGATATCGCGGCGAAAATTCGCCAGAATACCGATGAATACATCGACAATATTCTGCCGCCGCTGACAAAAGCGCTGTTCAAATATGTGCGCGAAGGGAAATATACTTTCTGTACGCCTGGCCACATGGGCGGGACCGCTTTCCAGAAAAGCCCTGTCGGCAGCATCTTTTATGATTTCTTCGGCCCGAACACGATGAAATCCGATATTTCGATTTCCGTTTCTGAACTGGGTTCACTGCTGGACCACTCCGGCCCGCATAAAGAAGCGGAAGAGTATATCGCCCGCGTCTTTAACGCCGAACGTAGCTACATGGTGACGAACGGCACCTCTACGGCGAACAAAATCGTCGGTATGTACTCCGCGCCGGCAGGCAGCACGGTACTGATTGACCGTAACTGCCATAAATCGCTGACCCATCTGATGATGATGAGCGACATTACGCCGATTTATTTCCGCCCAACCCGTAACGCCTACGGTATTCTTGGCGGTATCCCGCAAAGCGAGTTCCAGCACGCCACTATCGCTAAACGGGTAAAAGAGACGCCTAACGCAACCTGGCCGGTCCATGCTGTTATTACTAACTCAACCTATGACGGTCTGTTGTATAACACTGACTACATCAAGAAAACTCTGGATGTGAAGTCCATTCATTTTGACTCCGCCTGGGTGCCTTATACCAATTTCTCCCCTATTTATCAGGGTAAATGCGGTATGAGCGGCGACCGTGTAGAAGGCAAAATCATTTATGAAACCCAGTCCACGCATAAACTGCTGGCGGCGTTTTCACAGGCATCCATGATTCATGTTAAAGGCGACATTAACGAAGAAACCTTTAACGAAGCCTACATGATGCATACCACCACTTCTCCGCACTACGGTATCGTAGCATCTACTGAAACCGCAGCGGCGATGATGAAAGGTAATGCGGGTAAACGCCTGATTAACGGCTCTATTGAACGTGCGATTAAATTCCGTAAAGAAATTAAACGCCTGAAAAGCGAATCTGACGGCTGGTTCTTTGACGTATGGCAGCCGGAACATATCGATGGAGCTGAGTGCTGGCCGCTGCGTTCAGATAGCGCATGGCATGGCTTCAAAAATATCGATAACGAACACATGTACCTCGACCCGATCAAAGTCACTATCCTGACGCCGGGGATGAAGAAAGACGGTACGATGGATGAGTTCGGTATTCCGGCAAGTCTGGTCGCCAAATATCTCGATGAACGTGGCATCATCGTAGAAAAAACCGGTCCATACAACCTGCTGTTCCTGTTCAGCATTGGTATCGACAAAACCAAAGCTCTGAGCCTGCTGCGCGCGCTCACTGAATTTAAACGCGCCTTTGACCTGAACCTGCGCGTCAAAAACATTCTGCCGGCACTGTACCGCGAAGCGCCTGAGTTTTATGAAAATATGCGCATCCAGGAACTGGCGCAGAATATTCATAAACTGGTCGAACATCATAATCTGCCGGACTTAATGTACCGTGCGTTTGAAGTGCTGCCGAAAATGGTGATGACGCCGTATACTGCGTTCCAGAAAGAGCTGCATGGCGAAACGGAAGAGGTGTATCTTGAAGAGATGGTTGGTCGCGTCAACGCCAACATGATCCTTCCTTACCCTCCGGGAGTGCCGCTGGTGATGCCTGGTGAAATGATCACCGAGGAAAGCTGTCCGGTACTGGAATTCCTGCAAATGCTGTGCGAAATCGGCGCCCACTATCCGGGCTTCGAAACCGATATCCACGGCGCCTATCGTCAGGCAGACGGACGTTACACCGTTAAGGTGCTGAAAGAAAATACGAAATAAGTACCAAAGGGAAGTGGCTTGCTACTTCCCTTTTTTCACGCAGCAAGGAGACTTTATGAAAACACCCTCACAACCGCGCGCGATTTTTTACATCGTGGCGATTCAAATTTGGGAATACTTCAGCTTTTACGGCATGCGTGCCTTACTCATCCTTTATCTTACCCACCAGCTTGGTTTTAATGACAGCCACGCGATCAACCTCTTCAGCGCCTACGCCTCTTTAGTTTACGTTACCCCTATTCTTGGCGGCTGGCTTGCCGACCGCCTGCTTGGCAACCGCGTGGCGGTTATCACCGGCGCCTTATTGATGACGCTGGGTCATGTGGTATTGGGCTTAGAATCTGATTCAACGCTGAGTTTATATGCGGCGCTGGCCATTATTATCTGCGGCTACGGCTTGTTTAAATCCAATATTAGCTGTCTGCTGGGCGAACTTTACGCCCCTGATGACAACCGCCGCGACGGGGGATTCTCGCTGCTCTACGCCGCCGGGAATATTGGATCGATAGCCGCGCCGATCGCCTGTGGTCTGGCGGCGCAGTGGTATGGCTGGCATGTCGGCTTTGCGCTGGCGGGCGTGGGAATGTTCATCGGCCTGCTCATCTTTTTAAGCGGTCATCGCCACTTTCAGCAGACGCGCGGTGTTAATCGCCCCGCGCTGCGGGCGGTTAAATTCGCCCTTCCAACCTGGGGTTGGCTGGTATTAATGCTGTGTATCGCACCGGTATTCTTCACCCTCCTGCTGGAAAATAACTGGTCTGGCTATGTGCTGGCCATTGTCTGCGTCTTCGCGGCGCAACTTATCGCCCGTATTATGGTTAAATTTCCCGAACACCGTCGCGCCTTGTGGCAAATCGTTCTGTTAATGATCACCGGCACTCTCTTCTGGGTTCTGGCGCAGCAGGGCGGAAGTTCGATCAGTTTATTCATCGACCGTTTTGTCAACCGCCACTGGCTGAACATGACCGTCCCCACCGCATTGTTCCAGTCGGTCAATGCGATTGCGGTGATGGCGGCGGGCGTGGTGCTGGCGTGGCTGAGCAGCCCGAAAGAGAGCGCCCGCTCGGTGCTGCGCGTCTGGCTTAAATTTGCCGTGGGACTGGTATTAATGGGCGGCGGTTTTATGCTGCTGGCGCTAAACGCGCATCAGGCCCGGTTAGACGGGCAGGCATCAATGGGAATGATGATCGCAGGGCTGGCACTGATGGGCTTTGCAGAGCTGTTTATTGATCCGGTCGCGATGGCGCAAATTACCCGCCTCAACCTGCCTGGCGTCACGGGCGTGCTGACCGGTATTTATATGCTGGCGACCGGCGCGGTCGCTAACTGGCTGGCTGGCGTCGTCGCGCAACAAACCACGGAATCGCAAATTAGTGATACGGCGGTAGCCGCCTACGGACACTTTTTCTCGCAAATGGGCGAGTGGACGCTAAGTTGCGTGGCGCTGATCGTCGCCATTGTCGGCCTGAGATGGGTTTGCACCCGGACTACATCGGCGCTACCGCAGGGCGATTAAACGGTGGTTCGCTGCCCACAAGGAGGAGACGGGCAGCGAATCGGCACATCAGATAGCCGCGTCGTCTTCTTCGCCAGTACGGATACGAATAACGCGGGCGACATCAAAGACAAAGATCTTACCGTCGCCGATTTTCCCCGTCTGCGCGGTACGAATGATGGTATCAACACAGGTATCCACGATGTCGTCAGGCACAACGATTTCAATTTTTACCTTCGGCAGAAAATCCACCATATATTCCGCGCCGCGATACAGCTCGGTGTGGCCTTTTTGACGGCCAAAACCTTTGACTTCAGTGACCGTCATGCCGGTAATACCTACCTCGGCCAGCGCTTCACGGACATCGTCCAGCTTGAAGGGTTTAATAATCGCATCAATCTTTTTCATGCTATTCCTTGAAAAGGTCGCCTGTGTTTTGATCGGTTAAACGTAACATATTTCGCACTACTTTACGGCATGAAAACTACTCTTTGAAATCATTCGCATCCAGTTCGTGACGGGAGAGTAGCTTATAGAATTCCGTGCGGTTGCGCCCCGCCATCCTTGCCGCGTGCGTCACGTTACCTTTGGTAATTTGCAGTAACTTGCGCAGATAGTTCAGTTCAAATTGGTTTCGCGCTTCGGCAAAAGTTGGCAGCGCGGTGTTTTCGCCTTCCAGCGCCTGCTCGACCAACGCATCGCTGATCACCGGCGAAGAAGTTAACGCCACGCATTGTTCAATGACGTTGACCAGTTGGCGCACGTTGCCCGGCCAGCTTGCCGTCATCAGCCGTTTCATTGCATCAGTAGAAAAGGCGCGAACAAACGGTTTATGCCGCTGTGCCGACTGTCTGAGCAGATGATTAGCCAGCAGCGGAATATCCTCGGTACGCTCCGCCAGCGCCGGAATTTTCAGGCTCACGACATTCAGCCGGTAGTACAAATCTTCACGAAATTCGCCCCGCGCCATCGCCTTCGGCAGATCGCGGTGCGTCGCGGAAATAATTCGCACGTCGATATCAATATCGCGATTGCTGCCCAGCGGCCTGACTTTGCGCTCCTGTAACACCCGCAGCAGCTTCACCTGTAACGGCGCGGGCATATCGCCAATTTCATCCAGAAACAGCGTGCCGCCTTCCGCCGCCTGGAACAACCCTTCACGATTGCTCACTGCGCCGGTAAAGGCGCCGCGCGCATGGCCGAATAATTCGGACTCCAGCAACTGTTCCGGTAACGCGCCGCAGTTAATGGCGACAAACGGCTTGTTACTGCGCGGGCTGGCATTATGAATCGCCTGTGCGAAAATTTCTTTCCCGGTGCCGCTTTGTCCGTTAATCAATACGCTGACATCCGACTGCGCGACCATGCGCGCCTGTTCAAGCAGTCGCAGCATCAGCGGGCTACGGGTAACGATAGCGTTGCGCCAGCTATCGTCCGTCGCGGGAGCGGACTGCTCCAGCGCTTCATCTATCGCTTTATATAACGCGTCTCTGTCGATCGGCTTCGTCAAAAAGCTGAATACGCCCTTCTGGGTAGCGGCCACCGCATCCGGAATAGAACCATGCGCCGTCAGAATGATAACCGGCATTCCCGGCTGTACTTTCTGAATTTCTGTGAACAGTTGCATACCATCCATTTCGTCCATGCGCAGGTCGCTTATTACCAGATCCACTTTTTCCCGATGCAGTACCCGCAGTCCTTCCTGGCCGCTCTCTGCGGTCACGACGCTGTATCCTTCACTGGTCAGGCGCATACCGAGCAATTTCAGTAATCCGGGATCGTCATCGACCAGCAGCAGGTGCGCCGGTTTACGGCTTATCATGGCGTTACCTCATCTTGTGACGGCGACGGCGCCGCGCCATCTTCAGACGTCGCGGGTTTGTCATTCGTATGCGGCGTATCGGCGTTGTAATTCCCTGCCGGTTTTCGTGTCGAAAGCTGGCGCTCAATATCGGTTAAACTCTCCAGCTTACGGGTGGTAAGATCGAGCTGCGTTTGCAAGGCCTGTTGCTGCTGGCGCAGCGCATCAAGCTCACTATCTGACGTTTGCTGGAGCTTGCTATAACGCTGACGTTCGGCAGAAAGTGCTAATTGCAGCGCCTGACCGTCATGCCAGATTCGGTAGACGGGCCGTACCTGAGCCGGTATTTGCGCGCTTAACGCCTCCAGACGGGTCACTATGGCGCGCCGCTCCGGCGGCGTAATTTTTGCATCCGCCAGTAAAATCCCGCGCCTGAAAGCATTTTGCCAGTTATCATCCGTCAACGCGCGCGCCTCTGCGCGCGACTGAACCGGCATCAGACGATCGGCGCAGTCAATCGTGCGTAGCCAGTACAGCGGATTCGTCTCCACCGCCTGCCCGCGTAGCGACCAGATATCCGCGCACGCCGTCGGGAGATAATCCGCCAGTTGATAATGGGGGAGCGTGTCCTGCGCTGCGCTACCGGGCAGTTGCTGTGAAGCATGGGGAACACATGCGGTCAGCGCCAGACACGATATGCCCACCGGTATTCCCCACCGCAAAAGGCATCGTTTAATAGTTTGGACGAAAACGTGTGACATACGCACCAGGCTTAAATTCATATTAGTGTTTGTCAGATGCAGGCAATGGCAGCGAGATGCGAAAACAAACTTCCTGCGCGTTGTCATCCACCAGTTGGATCTCTCCCTGCATTCGACGAATACAATCTCTGGCGATACTCAGCCCTAACCCACTGCCTTTTACCGCCCCTTTTCGCTGGTGGCTTCCCTGGAAAAAAGGCTCAAAAATCATTTCTCTTTCGGTTTGCGGAATCGGTTCGCCGCTATTAACCACATCGATATAAACCGTGGAGCCCTGAGAGCGACTACGGATACAAATGTTACCGGATTCAGCGCCATAGTGCACCGCGTTGGAATAGAGATTATCCAGCACGCTCATCAGCAACATGGGCTCTGCTATGCAGCGTTCGGCCTCCAGGTCGACATCGGTATGCATCATTTTAGCGCGGGCAGGCAAACTGTGGGCGGAAACCACCATATCCACAAGCGGCGCGATATCGACCGCTTCCAGCTCTGTGGCACTGTCTACCAGTTTCCGGTTGTAATCAAGCAATTGCTCAATCAATTTTTGTAAATTACGACTGCTGTCATCCAGAATATCGACCACCTCTTTTTGCTCCGGCGTCAGCGGCCCAACCACCTGATCGGCCAGCAGCTCTGTCCCCTCGCGCATACTGGCCAGCGGGGTTTTCAGCTCATGGGACAAGTGACGTAGAAACTGATGGCGCTGGGATTCCAGCCACGCCAGACGCTCACTCAGCCAGATAATGCGCTGCCCCACCGATCGTAATTCACGCGGACCGGTAAAGGTGACGGTATTCCCTAAAGAACGGCCTTCGCCCAGGCGATTAATCATCCGTTCAATTCCTTTCACCGGCCCGATAATCATGCGGGTAAAAAGTAGCACCATCGCCAGGCTCACCAGAAATAGCACCAGCGCCTGCCAGCCGAAAAATTGTCCGCGCTCGGCGATTTCTTGTTGTAACTGTTGCCCACGCGAATAAACCACAGTACGCGTCGCCTGCACCATTTCCGTATTCGCGTTGGCAAAGGCCTCCAGACGCGCGGCCGCTGCCGCTTCCGGGCCGCTATCTTTACACTGCAATTGCGCCAGCGCGTTTAAATCCTGGCGTAACGCCTGATACAACTTATCATCCGGCAAGACGCCGGCATGGGCGTCCAGCATATCGCTATAGCGCTTACGCTGGCTTTGATACACTTTTGCCAGCGTCGGATCGTCAAGCACGCAATACTGTCGGTAGCTTCGCTCCATCTCCAGCGCGACGTTGGTCATCGCCTCGCTGCGCCGGGCGTCAATAAGCGTGCTGCGGTTAGTCACCGCAGCCTGATCGCTTAACGCGTTAAGGCTTTGCCACGCCTGCCAGGCCAGAACCAGCAACGGCAGCAGGATCAGCAAAAAGGCCAGCATGACCAATTGTCGTAAAGAACGGGGGAAAACAGACCAGCGCTTCAACGTGTCGCTCACATAAAAGAAGAATAAAAAAGATGCTAACCGAGGGAAGCGCCAGATACAACAAAGCCGGGCTAAACCCGGCTTTGTTATGGAATAAGGCGGTGCCTAACTCGACGTTTCGCCCGGAGGTTGATAAAGCTACGCTATTATCAGAAGTTGGACGGCAGGCACCTTGTTGTGCGTCATTCGAAGTTTATGTAGCGCGTCCCTAAGGGGCTGACATAAGAAGGTGAATGAGCCACTGGTTATCATTATGCAGTAATTGTGCCAGGTTGCAAAACAATTAATTAACATGATGATTTTAATATATTTTATAACTTAACCTCACTCTGGCGCTAACGAGCAAAACTTAAGCAATATGTCGCCAAAAGGCAACACTAAACACCATCACCTTAATATTAATCGAAAAACAATGAGTTAAGTGTCACCTTTTAGCGACACTGTATTTAGGGTGATGTCGGCATTTCGCGACACCACCCAAATACGGGACGGCGACGAATGGAACTACCCTAGCTGCTTACGCGCATTACGGAAGATACGCATCCACGGGCTATCCTCGCCCCAGTTTTCCGGGTGCCAGGAGTTGGCGACGGTGCGGAATACGCGTTCCGGATGCGGCATCATAATCGTCACCCGACCATTTTCGGTCGTCACCGCCGTGATGCCGTTCGGCGAACCGTTCGGGTTAGCCGGATAGGTTTCGGTCACCTTACCAAAGTTATCAACGTAGCGCAGGGCGACCAGGCCTTTGCTCTCAAGCGCGGCAAGATGCGCATCGTCCCGCACCTCAACGCGCCCTTCCCCATGGGAAACCGCAATCGGCATCTGTGAGCCTACCATTCCTTGCAGCAGCAGCGATGGGCTTTGCGTCACTTCTACCAGGCTGAAGCGGGCTTCGAAGCGGTCAGAATGGTTACGTACAAAACGCGGCCACAGTTCGCTGCCCGGGATCAGCTCGCGCAGATTCGACATCATCTGGCAACCGTTGCACACCCCAAGCGCCAGCGTCTGCGGACGATGGAAAAAGGTTTCGAATTCGTCGCGCACCCGAGGGTTAAACAGAATGGATTTCGCCCAACCTTCGCCCGCCCCCAGCACGTCGCCGTAGGAAAAGCCGCCGCAAGCCACCAGCGCATGGAAGTTGCCCAGACCGATACGACCGCCCAGCAGGTCGCTCATATGGACGTCAATCGCGTCAAAGCCCGCACGATGGAACGCCGCCGCCATCTCCACGTGAGAGTTCCCCCCCTGCTCGCGCAGTACAGCGACTTTCGGTCGTGCGCCTGTCGCAATGTACGGCGCGGCGATATCTTCATTAATATCAAACGACAGCTTCACGTTGAGGCCCGGATCGGCATCATTCGCTTTCGCCTCATGTTCCTGGTCAGCACATTGCGGATTGTCGCGCAGACGCTGCATCTGCCAGGTGGTTTCCGCCCACCAGACACGCAGCGTAGTGCGGCTTTCGCTGAATACCGTCTGGTCATTAGCGGTAATCACAAAGCGATCGCCAGCCAGGGCCTGACCAAGGTAGTGGACGCAGTCAGCAAGGCCGTACTGCGCCAACAGCGCTTCGACCGCGTCTCTGTCTTCAGCGCGTACCTGAATCACGCCGCCCAGCTCCTCGTTGAACAGTGCGGCCAGATGGTCATCGCCCAGCGCGGCGATATCGACCTGCACGCCGCAGTGGCCGGCAAAGGCCATCTCGGCCAGCGTCACCAGCAGACCGCCGTCGGAACGGTCGTGCCAGGCCAGTAATTTACGCGCAGCGACCAGCGCCTGCATGGCGTCATAGAAGCCTTTCAGTTGCGCGACGTCACGCACGTCCGCGGGTTTGTCGCCAAGCTGACGATAGACCTGCGCCAGCGCCGTTGCGCCCAGCGCGTTGTGGCCCTTACCAAGATCGATCAGCAGCAAGGCGTTATCTTCCGTTGACAGCTGCGGCGTAAGGGTGTGACGCACGTCTTCCACGCGGGCAAACGCGGAAATCACCAGCGACAGCGGCGAGGTCATTTCGCGCTGTTCGTTGCCTTCCTGCCAGCGGGTTTTCATCGACATCGAATCTTTACCCACCGGAATGGTCAGACCAAGCTGCGGACAGAGTTCCTCTCCCACCGCTTTAACCGCGTCATACAAACCGGCATCTTCACCAGGATGACCGGCTGCCGCCATCCAGTTAGCGGAAAGCTTAATGCGCTTGATATCGCCAATCTGCGTCGCGGCAATGTTAGTCAACGCCTCACCGACGGCCAGACGGGCGGAGGCGGCAAAGTCCAGCAGCGCCACCGGCGCGCGCTCGCCAATCGACATCGCTTCGCCGTAGTAGCTGTCGAGGCTGGCGGTAGTGACCGCGCAGTCAGCTACCGGGACCTGCCACGGGCCAACCATCTGGTCACGCGCCACCATACCGGTGACGGTACGGTCGCCAATAGTGACAAGGAAGGTTTTTTCCGCCACGGTCGGCAGATGCAGAACACGATTTACCGCGTCGGCAATCGTGATATCCGCGCGGTTCAGCGCATCGCCTTTCGCCTTCAATGTTTGCACATCGCGGGTCATTTTCGGCGTTTTGCCCAGCAGGACATCCAGCGGCAGGTCGATCGGCTGATTGTCGAAATGGTTATCATGCAACGAGAGATGCTGTTCTTCGGTAGCGTCGCCAATGACCGCATACGGCGCGCGTTCGCGCTTACACAGTTCATCGAACAGCGGCAACTGGTCAGCCGCGACCGCCAGCACATAGCGCTCCTGGGATTCGTTACACCAGATTTCCAGCGGGCTCATGCCCGGCTCGTCGCTAAGAATGTCGCGCAGTTCGAATTTCCCGCCGCGCCCGCCGTCGCTTACCAGCTCCGGCATCGCATTGGAGAGACCGCCCGCGCCCACATCATGGATAAACAAGATTGGGTTGGCGTCGCCCAACTGCCAGCAGCGGTCGATCACCTCCTGGCAACGACGCTCCATTTCCGGGTTATCGCGCTGAACAGAGGCAAAATCGAGATCCGCATCAGACTGGCCGGAAGCCATTGACGATGCCGCGCCGCCGCCGAGGCCGATATTCATCGCCGGGCCGCCAAGGACGATCAGCTTCGCGCCGACGACGATCTCGCCTTTCTGCACGTGATCGGCGCGGATATTACCGATCCCGCCCGCCAGCATGATCGGCTTATGGTAGCCGCGCAGCTCTTCGCCGTTGTGGCTGTTCACTTTCTCTTCATAAGTACGGAAGTAACCGGTCAGCGCCGGGCGACCAAATTCGTTGTTAAACGCCGCGCCGCCCAGCGGACCTTCGGTCATGATATCCAGCGCGGTGACAATACGTTCCGGCTTGCCAAAATCCTCTTCCCACGGCTGTTCAAAGCCCGGAATACGCAGGTTGGAAACGGAGAAGCCTACCAGCCCGGCTTTTGGTTTCGCGCCACGCCCGGTGGCGCCTTCATCACGAATTTCGCCGCCGGAACCGGTCGCCGCCCCCGGCCACGGAGAGATGGCGGTTGGGTGGTTATGCGTTTCGACCTTCATCAGAATGTGCGCGGGCTCCTGATGAAAATCGTAACGGCCAGTATTGTGGTCGGCGAAGTAGCGCCCCACCGCAGATCCTTCCATCACCGCGGCATTGTCTTTATAGGCAGAGAGCACATAGTCCGGCGTGGTTTCGAAGGTGTTTTTAATCATTTTAAACAGCGACTTCGGCTGCGGTTTACCGTCGATAATCCAGTCGGCGTTAAAAATCTTGTGGCGGCAGTGCTCGGAGTTCGCCTGGGCGAACATGTACAGTTCGATATCGTTCGGGTTGCGCCCCAGTTTGGTAAACGCCTCCTGCAAATAGTCGATTTCATCTTCCGCCAGCGCCAGACCGAGACGCAGGTTGGCGTCAATTAACGCCTGACGGCCTTCTCCCAGCAGATCGACACTGGAAACCGGCGCAGGCTGATGGTGGATAAACAGTTTTTCCGCATCGGTTAAAGAAGGGAACACCGTCTCCATCATACGGTCGTGCAGCTCTGCGGCCACTTGTCGCCACTGTTCCGCCGTCAACGTCGAAGCCTCGATATAGTACGCTACGCCACGCTCCAGACGATCAACCTGTTGCAGGCCGCAGTTGTGGGCGATATCCGTTGCTTTTGAAGACCAGGGGGAGATGGTACCAGGACGCGGTGTGACCAACAGGAGTTTACCCGCCGGCGTATGGCTGCTAAGCGCCGGGCCGTATTGCAGCAGACGGGTAAGCTGCGCCTGCTCGCTATCATTTAACGGGGCGTTCAGGTCAGCAAAATGGACATACTCAGCGTATATATTGTGGACCTGGAGGTTGGCAGCCTGAAAGCGCGCCAGCAGTTTATTGATACGGAATGCAGACAGTGCAGGCGAACCACGCAGAATTTCCATCATAAGTCTCTCGTCTTCTAAGCTTCGGTGTGCGCAAGGGGGGAAACGGCCGTCATTATAAAGAATCTGACGCGCCGACGAAACCGTTTGCGTAGAAATAAAATCACCGCTTTTTCTTGTCATACGGTGCGGCTATCGTTGCGAATAAGTTGCCAACTGGCGCATTGTTACGCAAAATGCCGCTCATTAATGACTTATCTATTGCAGCAAAACATCTTTTTCAGCCCGAGGCAACGCACGATCCAGAGAATTAACTAATTGAAAAAATTAAAGATTAATTATCTGTTCATCGGCATATTGACGCTGCTGCTGGCAGCAGCCCTTTGGCCCTCAATCCCCTGGTTCGGTAAAACCGAAAACCATATCGCCGCGATTCAAGCCCGGGGGGTACTGCGCGTCAGTACGATCGACTCGCCATTAACCTATTCCGTTATCAACGGTAAAAAATATGGTCTGGACTATGAACTGGCGCAGCAGTTCGCCAACTATCTCGGCGTGAAGCTGAAAGTGACGGTGCGCCAGAATATCAGCCAGTTGTTTGACGATCTCGATAACGGCAATGCCGACCTGCTCGCGGCAGGGCTGGTCTACGACAGCGCGCGCGTTAAAAACTATCAGCCTGGTCCCATGTATTATTCGGTTTCGCAACAGCTCGTCTACCGGGTCGGACAATATCGCCCACGTTCGCTGGCGACCGTTAACGAGAATCAGCTTACCATTGCGCCAGGGCACGTCGTGGTCAATGACTTACAGCGTTTAAAAGAGACAAAGTTTCCCGACCTGAGCTGGAAAGTGGATGATAAAAAAGGCTCGACGACGCTGCTGGAAGAGGTCATCAGCGGCAAACTGGATTACACCATTGCCGATTCAGTGGCGATCAGTCTGTTTCAGCGCGTTCATCCCGAGCTGGCCGTGGCGCTGGATGTCACGGATGAACAGCCCGTGACCTGGTTTAGCCGACTGGACGACGATAATACGCTCTCCGCCGCGCTGCTCGATTTTTTCAATTCGATCAATGAAGACGGTTCTCTGGCGCGGATCGAAGAGAAATATCTGGGACATGGCGATGATTTCGACTACGTTGATACCCGCTCTTTCCTGCGAGCGGTGGATAACGTCCTGCCGGAGCTGGAACCGTTATTTAAAAAATATGCCAAAGAGATAGACTGGCGCCTGCTGGCGGCGATTTCTTATCAGGAATCACACTGGGACCCGCTGGCGACCTCGTCAACCGGCGTGCGCGGCCTGATGATGCTGACTAAAAATACCGCCCAAAGTCTGGGGCTGACCGACCGTACCGACGCGGAGCAAAGCATCAGCGGCGGCGCTCGCTATCTTGAAGATATGATGGCTAAAGTTCCCGAAACCGTTCCGGAAGACGAGCGTATCTGGTTTGCCTTAGCCGCCTACAATATGGGTTATGCGCACATGCTCGATGCCAGATCGCTGACGGTAAAAACCAAAGGCAATCCGGATAGCTGGACCGATGTGAAGCAGCGTTTGCCTCTGTTAAGCCAAAAACCGTATTACAGTAAGCTAACCTACGGTTACGCGCGTGGACATGAGGCTTATGCTTATGTGGAAAATATCCGTAAATACCAGATAAGCTTGGTGGGGTATTTGCAGGAAAAAGAAAAGCAGGAAGCGGAAGCCATGAAACTGGCGCAGGATTACCCGGCGGTGTCGCCGGAGGAGCTGAATAAAGCGCCCTTCCCCCTCCTGTCGTTTTTATCGCAGTCATCAGGCTACCTGACGCATTCGCCGTCTTTACTGTTTACGCCGCAGAAGAAAGAAGAAAAATAGCGCGGTGGTCTTATCGGATGGCGACGCGCAACGTCTTATCCGGCATTGCGCTATACTGCCGGCCCCGCGCCTTCCGCACGGTCGGCTTTCTTCAGAGCTTTAATTTCCTGACGACGCATACGGAAAAAATCACTGAGCAGCGTCGCACATTCATCGCGCAACACCCCTTCAATAATCTCGACCCGGTGATTCATTCCCGGATGGTGCAGCACGTCAATTAGCGATCCGGCCGCGCCAGTTTTTGCATCGCGCGCGCCAAAGACAACGCGTCCAATGCGGCTATGCACCATAGCGCCTGCGCACATCACACAGGGTTCCAGCGTGACATACAGCGTGGTATCCAGTAACCGATAATTCTGCAATACCAGACCGCCCTGACGCAGCGCCATTATTTCAGCATGCGCAGTAGGATCGTGGCGGCCAATGGGTCGATTCCAGCCTTCGCCAATGACGCGATGGTTATGCACCAATACCGCGCCAACCGGAACCTCGCGTTCGTCCCAGGCGCGTTTCGCCAGCGTCAGCGCGTGGCGCATCCAGTATTCGTGATCTAATTCGACATCAGACAAAGAGGTAACTCCGGTAATGAAAGCGGGCGGCATTATACACAGACGCTATGCGTTTCACTATTCGAGCTGCTGCAACTCGCCGTGCGGCGTCACCCGCCAGCGATGCTGGCAAAAATAAAGCAGCGGGTTATCCTGTTTGCTGTCGCTGTAGCCGCTATAAAGACGCAACGGCGTACCGATTTTACGTTCCAGTTGCGCGACTTTTTCATGGCCCAGACAGCGCACGGTTAATACCCAGCCGCCATACCGTCGCGCCATCTGGCTGGCGATGAGGTTAACACGCGGCAACCACGGCGTATCAAAATAGACTTGCTCTACCAATGATTGCGGAGAACCGGTAATAAGCCAGATATCCGCGTCAGAGCTCAATAGATAGGTGGTCAGACGCTCCTGTACGACCGGAAACGCCGTGACGTTAGCGCGAAACCAACGGACAAAATCCGCCTGATGCGCCTGCAAACGCGTTTCGCTATGGCCAAAAGTACAGCCCCACAACAACAGACTCATCGGCCAGCGGGCCGCACGCCCTTTTACCAGTAAACCGATACCGATAATGGGCAACAACGGCAGTACGAGCAGCGCATTTAGCGGCTGACGGCGCAGCAAATAACGCAGAAAACTGCCGAACATATCCTGTTGATGTAACGTTCCATCCAAATCAAAAAAGACGACACGACGCTCGTGGCTGACCAAACCTTACTCCTCTGGATCATTGAACCCCAGCAGCCAGGTAAAAATAAACCCGGCAATTACCGCTATTAAATAGCCTAACAGATAGAACAGGACTTTTCCGGCAACAATTGTTAATGCCAGCGGCAAACCGGAAATACCAAAGGTAATTACCGTCGCCACTTTCCAGTAGCTGATCAACGCCCCGCCTACCGCGCCGCCGAGGCAAGCGCCAATAAATGGCTTACCCAATGGCAGCGTGACGCCAAAAATCAGCGGCTCGCCAATCCCCAGCAGTCCGACCGGAAGCGCGCCTTTAATTACCTTTTTGAGTCGCGCATTGCGGGTTTTCATCAGTACGGCAATGGCCGCGCCTATCTGACCAACGCCCGCCATCGCCAGGATGGGAAACAGCGCGTTATAGCCGTGCGCTTGCACCAGCTCCACATGAATAGGCACCAGCCCCTGATGCAGCCCGGTCAGTACCAACGGCAGGAAGGTTCCGGCTAACACCGCGCCCACCAGAAAACCGCCGCGATCGATAGCCCAGGACGCGCCGTGAGCGATAGCGTCTGAAATCCAGCCGCCAAGCGGTTGCAGAGCGACAATCGCTACCGCGCCGGTGATAACAGTCGTCAATAAAGGGTTAAGAATTAACTCCAGCGACCCCGGCAGCAGCTTACGGAACTGGCGCTCAATCCAGCACATTAACGCCACCACCAGCAGGACGGCGATAACGCCGCCCCGTCCCGGCTGAAGCACCTCGCCAAAGAGCGTAATCTGCGCCAGTTGCGGGCTGGAAAGGATCCCCGCCATCACGCCGCCTAACGCCTGCGATCCGCCAAAGACTTTCGCGGTATTGACGCCAACAAGAATGTTCATGATAGCGAATACCGCGCTACCAAATATCCCCATCAGGCCCAGCAGGTTAGGATAGTGGACGGCAACATCGCCGACGATATCCGGACGTTTAAGAATGTTGATAATGCCGGTAATCAAGCCGGATGCGATAAAGGTGGGGATAAGCGGTATAAAAACATTCGCCAGCTTACGCAACGCATCGCTCATCGGCGCTTTATACTTCGCTTTCGCCTCGGATTTGGTACGCGCCATAGCATCGTCCGGCTTTACACCACCTGCGGCAATCTGCACGCGCATCGCATCAACCACCTGCGCAGCCTTCCCCGGCCCAACGATCAGCTGATGTTGCTCCCCTTGCTTTACGTATCCACTGACGCCAGGCAACGCTTTTAAGCGCGGAATATCCAGTTGGCTGTCGTCCTGTACCTCCACCCTGACTCGCGTCATACAGTTTTCCAGGCGCAGAATATTTTGCTCTCCGCCAATACCACGTAAAATGTCGCTGGCGAGCGCTGCCGTCTGATCCATACACACCTCTTTAGTGTTCTAACGCCGCCCTTAAAAAGCCCTGATGAGCGGCGAGTTTTTCCCTGGCGGCTGCAGCATCCAGCCCCGTAAGCGCCATCAAAATGGCGGGCTTAACCTCAAAATCGGTCTGTTTCAGCAACGCTTCTGCTTCTTCACGACCTATCCCGGTCGCTTCAACGACCATCCGACACGCGCGATCGACCAGTTTGACGTTGGTGGCTTTCATATCCACCATCAGGTTTTGATAGACCTTGCCGAATTTCACCATCGCGCCGGTAGAAATCATATTGAGCACCATTTTCTGCGCGGTGCCGGATTTCAGCCGCGTGGAGCCGATAAGCGCTTCCGGCCCGACAACGGGAGAAATAGCGATATTAGCCTCCCGCGCAATCGGCGAATCTGGATTACAGGAGACGGCAACAGTGGTACAACCGGACTGTCGCGCATAGCGCAGGCCGCCAATCACATAGGGCGTACGACCCGACGCCGCGAGCCCCACGACCAGATCCTGTTCTTGCAGATTTAGTGCGACAAGATCGTCTTCGCCTGCCTGTTGGCTGTCTTCCGCGCCTTCGACCGCTTTCAACAACGCGCCCGGCCCGCCGGCAATCAGTCCGACGACCAGACCGTGCGGAACGCCAAACGTCGGGGGGCATTCTGAGGCATCCAGTACGCCAAGCCGACCACTGGTGCCCGCGCCCATATAGATGATACGTCCGCCAGACTTCAGCGCCGCCGCAGCGGCATCCACCGCACGCGCAACGTCAGGCAGAGTGGCTTTTACTGCTTCCGCTACCCGCGTATCCTGTTCATTAAAACGCTTAACTAATTCAGGAGTAGGCAACGCATCCAGATCCATCGTTTGCGGGTTACGGGTTTCAGACACTAAGGTACCAAGATTCATTTTTGTCCCTCTGGAATTTTTAATTCATAATAAGCGTCCATGATGGAATAGAATATTCCCCCAGGCGAGTGAAATTTCGTTTTGTCGTCGCCATCACGTTTCGCAGGAGCTGCCCATGAACTGTTTGATTCGTATTCGCCAGCGTTATCCGGATCTCGCGCAAAGCGACAGGAAACTGGCGGATTATCTGCTCGCGCAACCGGATACGGCGCGACATCTGAGCTCGCAGCAACTGGCGGCCGAAGCGGGCGTCAGCCAATCCAGCGTAGTCAAATTCGCGCAAAAACTGGGGTTTAAAGGGTTTCCTGCATTGAAACTGGCTATCAGCGAAGCGTTGGCCAGCAATCCTAATCCGCATTCCGTTCCCGTTCATAACCAGATTCGCGGCGACGATCCGATGCGCCTGGTCGGGGAAAAATTAATTAAAGAGAATGTAGCGGCGATGCACGCCACGCTGGACGTTAACAGTGAAGAAAAGCTGTTAGAAAGCGTCACGATGCTGCGCCACGCCCGCCGTATTGTGATCACAGGGATTGGCGCCTCTGGGCTGGTGGCGCAAAATTTTGCCTGGAAGCTACTGAAGATTGGCATTAACGCGGTGGTTGAGCGCGATATGCACGCCCTGCTGGCGACGGTGCAGGCGCTGGCGCCGGAGGATCTGCTGCTGGCGATCTCTTATTCCGGGGAGCGGCGCGAGCTGAACCTGGCGGCGGACGAAACATTACGCGCAGGCGCGAAAATCCTGGCCATTACCGGTTTTTCTCCCAACGCCTTGCAGCAGCGCGCCACCCGCTGTCTGTATACGATTGCTGAAGAGCAGGCGACGCGCAGCGCCGCTATCTCCTCGACACATGCGCAAATGATGTTGACCGACTTACTGTTTATGGCGCTGGTACAGCAGGATTTAGAGCGGGCGCCGGAGCGTATTCGCCATAGCGAGGCGCTGGTAAAAAAACTGGTTTGAAAATGGCTCTTCCGCCTCATGCAGAAGAGCCATCAAGTTTATTGCGCTTCTTTAGCGTGAATCAATTGCGTCAGGAGTGTGTTAACCGGTACGGCAATATTGTTCTGAGCGCCGATTCGCGCAATCGCACCATTTAAATAGTCGATTTCAGTCAGTCGGCCTTTATGTAAATCCTGATGTATAGAAGGATAGTGGTGGCCGCTCTCACGCGGATCGAACACTTTCTTCACCGTATTCATCACCATTTGCTCAGTCAACGGAATATTCTGGCTGGCAGCAACCAATACAAACTCATCAACTACCGCTTGCGCTAAATCTAAAGCACCAGGCCGCTGACCAAATCCGCCGACATTACAATCCAGTAGCGCGCAATAGGTGTTCATTACGCTATTAAAGGCTGCTTTCTTCCAGATCGATAATAATACGTCAGGGCTTATTTCAGCATTCAATCCCGCGCTATTAAGAGTGGCAATGACCTTAGCCTCTTGAGCCGAATCCTGGCTGGCAATCGGCTGCAGTTCAATCGTTCCGGTACCGGTGGCCATAATATGCCCAGCCCCCTCCAGTTCGCTGGACCATAACGTCACACCCGCATAGATTTTCTGCCGATCGACATATTTCTCCAGCGTTTCAATATTTCCCAGGCCGTTAGATAAAATCATCACCACCTTCGCGGCTGGCAGCAGCGGCTTAATACGCAGTAACATGCTATCCAGCTGCATGGCTTTGGTAAACAGAATAACCAGCTCAAACTCCCCCTGGGATTCATCAGCCAACATAGCAGGGATGGGGTAATACTTCTGAGTCGTTTCCGTTTCGACAAACAACCCCTTGCTACGAATAGCGTCGACATGCTCCTGCCAGCTATCGATAAGCGTCACGTCGTGCCCGGCCTCCAGCAGCATATAGCCAAAACGACACCCCATAGCGCCTGCACCTGCGATTGCAATTTTCATTTTTATTTCCTTATTATCTGATTAATGAATTTTGGCTAAAACCGTTGCGACATATTTTTTCGTTATCAGGGTCAACACGACTCCAATAAGCAATAGCACCGTTGTCAAAATAAATACTGTATTGTAGCTTCCGGTATATTTTGCAATAGCGGACGTGACGTAAGGAGCAATAACCGCACCGACGGCAAAACCAAAATACATAAAGCCGTAGTTTAGTCCCTGGTTGCGCATGCCAAAATTCTGACTGGTCAAGCCAGGGAAGATAACTAATATACCGGCATAAGCAAAGCCCACGCCCAGAGCGCTGAAATAAAATACCGAAGTATTGCCATTGAAGAAAAATAACAGCAGCATACACAAGCAAGTAAAGAGGTAAACAATAACCAGTGTATTATAGCCGCCTAATTTATCGGTTAACCCTCCCCAGAACAGGCGACCAATTGAGTTAAATATCGAGACCAGGCTAACGACTAATGCACCGGACAGTAAACCGTACTGCGTCATACCAATTTGCGCAGAGCTTGAGCTAATTACCATCCCAGAGAACACGCCCAGCGCCAGAATCATAAACAGCAGCCAGAAGCGCAGATCTTTCAGCATGTGCCGATAGTCTTTATCCAGTGGCGACGCTTTAATTCCTCCACTATCTTTTGCTGGCGCGCTACGAATAAAGAACTGGACGATAAAAATAACCACCAGATAAACAATACCCAGATATAACAACGCCCGACTAACATCGTGAGTTTGCGCCATAAAATATTCGGCCAGGCGGGTGCAAAGTAGCGTCCCGACGCCAACACCCGCCAGTACGATACCGCTGGCAAGACTGCGACGGTCAGGGAAAAATTTCAGAATATTATTAAGATTACCCGTAAAAGCCAGGCCCGATCCCAACCCGGCAATGACGCCGTAGGTTAAAAACAGCATGGGCAAATTATCCACAAACCCGGACAAGATAAAACCTAAAGAAAACAGGATACCACCGATAACTATCGCCTGCTTTCCTTTACCATTGTCGATCATTCTCCCGCCCCAAATCATCGGTAAAGGAATGATCCCCATATTGATAGAGAATGCTAACGCCAGCGTAGCCGGATCCCAGTGATATTGCGCCATGAGTGGTGTTTTGAAATAGCTAAATGCGTAGACGCCCCCGAGCACAAAATTGATGCACACGTGAGCGGCAAGCATTCCCCAGCGGTTGATTGATGCCGACATAATTTTCCCTTTTTAAAATGCACTGATCACAGTTTAAAAAAAGCAAAATAGGCAAACAATTTGGTATTTTTTATAATCGTTATAACAAAACCCAATCGATTGGCATTAAATTTTAATGAATATCAAACAACTACACTCCTTCCTGATATTGTGTGATGAATTACATTATGGTCGGGCAGCCAGTCGCCTGTTTATCACTCAGCCATCATTAAGTCAGCAAATCAAACAACTTGAGTCATCACTTAAAACAATATTATTTAAGCGAAAAGGTAGAGGAATTAAATTAACAAAAGCAGGCATTATTTTGCAACGACACGCTAACAAAATAATGCTGGATTTAAAAAATGCCGAAAATGAACTTCTTCCCTATCAGGACCAACAGCGCGATACTATTTCAATCGGGGTGTCAGGCAGTTATCTGGTCCTGCCCGCTTTTCGCAACTTTATGGCGCACCATCCGGAAATATCTTTAAATGTTAAAGAGTTCTCAACTGAGCAAACCATTAAAAAGCTGACGGATAGCGCCGTTGATATTGGCATTGTTTATCGAACAGCGCTCCCTGCCCAGCTAAGCTCGACCATGCTGTTTGAAGATGAAATTATCGCTGCAATCCCACTTTCTCATCCTCTGGCGACACGCGAACGTCTGCATCTAAAAGATTTAAACGACCAGCCCATTATCGTGCTTAATGACTCTCTGCTATTAAGAGGGATCATCACCACAGAATTTAATAACCGCAAAGTCGTTCCTAACGTCATCTGCGAACTGGATAACCACTACTCATGCCTTGAGTATGCCGAAGCGCAGATTGGCATCGCATTTATTACCCGCTCGCTAACCCATTTATCGACACCCAAAAATGTTCGCCTGTTTTCACTGGGCATCCCCGCATTCTTTATTCCTGTCATGCTGGTGCACAGTAATGACCTTTCACTGGATAACGCAACCATCTGCCTGCTCAAGCAGATCAAAAATTTTTACACTGTAGATAACAAATCAGCGCCAGAAAAGAGCTGGCCCGAGCAGAAAATAGGCGTATAATGCCCGCCCGATTTATGTTGTTTCTGAGAATTTCCTGATGGCGCTGTTAATCACCAAAAAATGCATCAACTGCGATATGTGCGAGCCAGAGTGCCCGAATGAGGCGATATCCATGGGTGATAGCATTTATGAAATTAACAGCGATAAATGCACCGAGTGTGTAGGCCATTACGAAACGCCGACCTGTCAGAAAGTCTGCCCGATCCCCAATACGATTTTGCAGGATCCCGCCCATGTCGAAAGCGAAGAACAGTTGTGGGATAAGTTTGTTCTGATGCATCACGCAGATAAACTGTAAGCGGGTTAACGCACTTCCAACGCAACAATGCCTGATGGCGCTATGCTTATCAGGCCGACAATATATCGGCCTGTAGGTCAGGTAACGTGTTTACGCCGCCATCCGGCAAATCTAACTTTCCAGAATGACCGTAGCGCAGGCGTAATGGCGTTCATCGGCCAACGTGACATGCATGTGCGCCACACCGAGTTTTTCCGCCAGCGTTAACGCCTCGCCCCACAGCCGCAAACGTGGTTTTCCCAGCTCATCGTTAAACACTTCGAACTGATTAAACGCCAGACCGTTGCGGATGCCGGTGCCAAAAGCTTTCGCTGCCGCCTCTTTGACCGCAAAACGCTTGGCGAGAAAACGCACCGGCTGCTGATGCGACTCCCAGATAGCCCACTCGTTGTCACTGAGCACACGCCTTGCCAGACGTTCGCCGGAACGGGAGATCACTGCCTCAATGCGGGCAATCTCTACAATGTCCGTTCCCAGGCCGAGAATCGCCATTAGCCGCGCGCTTCCAGCATCAAACGTTTCATTTCAGCCACCGCCTCTTTCAGCCCCGTCATCACCGCCCGACCAATAATGGCATGACCGATATTGAGCTCGTGCATTTCCGGCAGCGCGGCAATAGCTTTGACGTTATGGTAGGTCAGGCCATGACCCGCATTTACTTTTAGCCCCAGACGGGCCGCCAGGGTCGCGGCGCTGGCAATACGCGCCAGCTCTTTTGCCTGTTCCGCATCGGTTTCTGCGTTGGCGTAGCAGCCGGTATGGATTTCGATAAACGGCGCGCCGACTTCCGCCGCCGCGTTGATTTGCGCTTCATCGGCATCGATAAAGAGCGAAACCTGGATGCCAGCCGCCGCCAGGCGCGCACAGGCATCACGCATTTTATCGCGCTGTCCGGCCACATCCAGACCGCCTTCGGTGGTGACTTCCTGGCGTTTTTCCGGCACCAGACAACAGAAATGCGGCCTGGTTTCTACGGCGATCGCCAGCATCTCTTCGGTCACCGCCATCTCCAGATTCATACGCGTATGCAGCGTCTGACGCAGAATGCGCACATCGCGATCGGTAATGTGGCGACGATCTTCACGCAGGTGTACGGTAATGCCGTCCGCGCCTGCCTGTTCAGCAATAAACGCCGCCTGTACCGGATCCGGATAGTCGGTGCCGCGCGCATTACGTAACGTGGCAATGTGGTCAATATTGACGCCTAACAGTAATTCAGCCATGACAATCCTCGTTAATCTTTTTTCGTTTTTACTGTGCGTTTGGGCATAAATTGCCGGAACAGCTCCCGGCTTTTTAACGGTTTTCCCCCAAGATACGGCTTTAATGCCATACGGGTAAAGCGTTTAGCGGCACGCAGGGTATCTACATCCGGAAATTCCCGCGCCTCCAGCGCTTTCAGGTGCCGTCCGGTAAAGGTGTTGTTATCGATGACGACGCTGGCGAAAAAGCCTTTTTCTTCGCGGTAACGGTAGGTCATGGTGTCATCCACCCGTTCGCCGCTGCCTGCACAGTGGGTGAAATTGACGCCATACCCCAGATGACCCAGCAACGCCAGTTCGAAACGTCGCAACGCCGGTTCAGGCGAGCCGGTGGTTCCCGCCAGCGCCTGAATACAGTTCAGATAATCAAAAAAGAGTTCGGAGAAGCGCGTTTCATATTCCAGTACGCGAGAGAGGAGCTCGTTGATGTACAGGCCGCTATAGAGCGTAATACCGCTTAACGGCAGCGCCAAAGAAACTGCCTCGGCGCTGCGCAGGGTTTTCACCTCGCCGCGTCCGCTGTAGCGTAACAATAACGGCGTAAAAGGCTGCAACGCGCCTTTCAGATTGGAACGTTTAGATCGCGCGCCTTTGGCGACAAGGCGCACGCGCCCCGATTCTTCCGTGAAGACGTCCAGCATCAGGCTGGTTTCGCTCCAGGGGCGACTGTGCAGGACAAATGCGCGCTGCCACCCTTCCACGCTGTGTTAACTCACAGATCGTCTACGTAACCGAGACTGCGCAGAGCGCGTTCGTCATCGGCCCAGCCGGATTTCACTTTCACCCACAGTTCCAAGTGTACCGGCGCTTCGAACATCTCCTGCATGTCTTTACGCGCTTCAATACCAATGGTTTTGATTTTGGCGCCTTTGTTGCCAATCACCATCTTCTTCTGCCCTTCGCGCTCGACGAGGATCAGCCCGTTGATATCATAGCCGCCGCGTTCGTTGGTAACAAAACGTTCAATCTCAACGGTAACGGAATACGGCAGCTCGGCGCCGAGAAAACGCATCAGCTTTTCACGAATGATTTCAGACGCCATAAAGCGCTGAGAGCGATCGGTGATGTAATCTTCCGGGAAGTGATGAATCGCTTCCGGTAAATGTTTACGCACGATACCGGCAATGGTATCGACGTTCATACCCGTTTCAGCAGAGATGGGTACGATATCAAGAAAGTTCATCTGGCTTGCCAGGAACTGGAGGTGCGGCAGCAAATCGGCTTTTTCCTGCACGTTATCCACCTTGTTAACGGCGAGAATAACCGGCGCTTTGCCATCGCGCAGTTTGTTCAGGACCATTTCGTCGTCCGGCGTCCAACGGGTGCCTTCCACAACGAAAATCACCAGCTCAACGTCGCCAATCGAACTGCTCGCCGCCTTATTCATCAAACGGTTAATGGCGCGCTTTTCTTCCATATGCAGTCCCGGGGTATCGACATAAATTGCCTGATACGGGCCTTCGGTATGAATACCGACAATGCGGTGGCGCGTGGTCTGCGCTTTACGGGAAGTGATTGAAATCTTCTGCCCAAGCAGTTTGTTCAGCAAGGTAGATTTGCCAACGTTCGGACGTCCGACGATGGCAATAAATCCGCAGTAAGTTTTGTCAGTGCTCATTCCAACTCCAGTTTTTTCAGCACCTGTTCGGCGGCAGCCTGCTCCGCCTTACGACGGCTGGAACCCGTGCCAACCACCGGTTCGCTCAGGCCGCTGACCTGGCAGTGGATAGTAAATTCCTGATCGTGCGCCTCGCCGCGTACCTGCACAACCAGGTAAGATGGCAACGGCAGATGGCGACCCTGCAAATACTCCTGCAAGCGCGTTTTAGGATCTTTTTGTTTATCGCCCGGGCTTATCTCATCCAGACGGGTTTTATACCAGTTAAGGATTAACTGCTCGACGGTCTGGATATTGCTATCGAGAAATACTCCGCCGATTAACGCTTCCATGGTGTCCGCCAGAATGGACTCCCGACGAAATCCGCCGCTTTTTAATTCGCCCGGCCCTAAACGCAGGCACTCGCCTAAATCAAATTCACGGGCTAATTCCGCCAGCGTATTACCACGTACCAACGTGGCGCGCATACGGCTCATATCTCCCTCATCCACCCGTGGAAAACGGTGATAAAGCGCGTTAGCGATAACGAAGCTCAGGATTGAATCGCCTAAAAACTCCAGGCGTTCGTTATGTTTACTGCTGGCGCTGCGGTGAGTTAATGCCTGCTGCAACAGCTCCTGATGATTAAAAGTGTAGCCCAGCTTCCGTTGAAGCCGATTAATTACGATGGGGTTCATGCGATACCAATAAATGAATGCGTCAACAATCCAGCACACGAAACAGACCTGATACACGTCATCTGTCCTGCCGCATCGCTGCAGCGGAAAGAAGGTTGTCTATAACCAACGCTGTTTCGTGTGCCGTGGCGACCAAACGGCGCCAACCTAAAACTTCGGGGGAATATTCTATACACAACGACAGGGGATGTCGTTAGTCTGAGGGAATTTATCCAGGAAATAATTCACGCTGCCGCTAAAAAGACGGCAGCGTGAACGATCATTTCGTCACAGTTAGTGAATACCGCCGATACGACTCAGGCGTACGCCTGTCGGCCACTCCCCTTCCTGCTTGTCAAAGCTCATCCAGATAGCGACAGCTTTACCGACCAGATTCGCTTCCGGAACAAATCCCCAGTAACGGCTATCCGCGCTGTTATCGCGGTTGTCGCCCATCATGAAATATTGCCCCGGCGGTACAACCCAGGTCGCCAGCGGTTGTCCTGGCTGTTGGTAATACATGCCCAACTGATCCTGAGCTATCGGCACCATCAGGATGCGGTGGGTCACATCGCCTAACGTCTCTTTACGTTCGGTCAGGCGAATGCCGTTTTCTTTTGTCTCGTTTAGCGGAACCTCAAAGAAACCGCTGGTCGCTTCTCCGCCGTTACGGCGGGCAAAGGTCTGTACAAAATCGCTCGGCTCAACGTTAGAGTAGGTAACCGGCAGCGCATTTTCGCACGCCTGACCGGAGCTACAGCCAGGCTGAATCGTCACCTCTTTTGCAACCGGATCATAAGTGATTTTATCGCCCGGCAAACCGACGGCGCGTTTGATGTAATCTAACTTAGGATCTTCCGGATATTTAAATACCACAATATCCCCGCGCTTTGGATGACCGGTTTCAATCAGGGTTTTCTGGTAGATCGGATCTTTAATGCCGTAGGCAAATTTTTCCACCAGAATAAAATCGCCGATAAGCAGTGTCGGCATCATTGAGCCTGACGGGATCTGAAAGGGTTCATAAAGAAATGAACGAACGATCAGAACGATCGCCAGAACCGGGAAAACCGACGCCCCGGTCTCCAGCCAGCCCGGCTTAGGCGCCACTTTATTGAGCGTAGCGTTATCCAGCGCATCTCCCGACGCCGTTTGCGCGGCAGCCTGGCGCGCCCGACGTTTTGGCGCGAAAACAAACTTATCAACGCACCATAAAATGCCCGTCACCAGTGTGGCTATCACCAGAATCAGGGCAAACATGTTCGCCATGCCAACTCCTTAGGGATTATTTATTGTCTTTACCGACATGCAGAATGGCGAGGAACGCCTCCTGAGGCAGCTCGACGTTACCGATCTGCTTCATGCGTTTCTTACCTTCTTTCTGTTTCTGCAGCAGTTTTTTCTTACGACTGATATCGCCGCCGTAGCACTTCGCCAGCACGTTTTTACGTAACTGTTTTACCGTCGAACGGGCAATAATATGCGTACCAATCGCCGCCTGAATCGCGATATCAAACTGCTGGCGTGGAATCAAATCTTTCATTTTCTCCACCAGCTCGCGACCACGGCTTTGCGAGTTATCACGGTGCGTGATCAGCGCCAGCGCATCGACACGCTCGTTGTTGATTAACACATCAACACGCACCATATCGGAAGCCTGGAAGCGCTTGAAGTTATAATCCAGAGACGCATAGCCGCGCGACGTTGATTTCAGACGGTCAAAGAAGTCGAGCACCACTTCCGCCATTGGGATTTCATAGGTCAACGCGACCTGGTTACCGTGATACACCATGTTAGTTTGTACGCCGCGTTTCTCAATACACAGCGTAATAACGTTACCTAAATAGGCTTGTGGTAACAGCATATGACATTCGGCGATAGGCTCGCGCAGTTCATAAATGTTATTCAACGGCGGCAGCTTGGAGGGGCTATCAACATAGATAGTCTCTTTCGCCGTTGTTTCTACTTCATAAACCACGGTCGGCGCAGTGGTGATCAGATCCAGATCGTATTCGCGTTCCAGACGCTCCTGAATGATCTCCATGTGCAACAGGCCGAGGAAGCCGCAGCGGAAACCAAAGCCCAGCGCCGAGGAGCTTTCCGGTTCATAAAACAGTGAGGCATCGTTCAGGCTCAGCTTGCCGAGCGCGTCGCGGAAACTTTCATAATCGTCGGAGCTGACCGGGAACAGACCTGCATAGACCTGCGGTTTCACCTTTTTAAAGCCCGGCAATGCTTTTTCCGCTGGGTTACGCGCTGAGGTTAAGGTATCGCCAACCGGCGCGCCGAGGATATCTTTAATGGCGCAGACCAGCCAGCCTACTTCGCCGCACTTCAGCTCGGTACGATCAACCTGCTTCGGCGTGAAAATCCCCAGGCGGTCAGCGTTGTAGGTCTGCCCGGTACTCATCACTTTAATTTTGTCGCCTTTACGCATGGTGCCGTTTTTAATACGCACCAGCGATACCACGCCCAGGTAGTTATCGAACCAGGAGTCAATAATCAGCGCCTGCAGCGGGCCGTCCGGATCGCCTTGCGGCGGCGGGATATCGCGCACCAGGCGTTCCAGAACATCCGTCACGCCGACACCCGTTTTGGCGGAGCAGCGTACCGCGTCCGTCGCATCGATACCGACAATGTCTTCGATTTCTTCCGCCACACGCTCCGGATCGGCGGCCGGCAGGTCAATCTTGTTAAGCACCGGCACCACTTCAAGATCCATTTCCATCGCGGTGTAGCAGTTCGCCAACGTTTGCGCTTCTACGCCCTGGCCGGCATCCACCACCAGCAGCGCGCCCTCGCAGGCGGCTAACGAACGGGAAACTTCATAGGAAAAGTCAACGTGTCCCGGCGTGTCGATAAAGTTCAGTTGATAAGTTTCACCATCAGACGCTTTAAAATCCAGCGTCACACTCTGGGCTTTAATAGTAATACCGCGCTCACGCTCAAGATCCATCGAATCAAGTACCTGAGCTTCCATTTCACGGTCAGACAGGCCACCGCAGATTTGGATAATACGGTCAGACAGCGTCGATTTACCGTGGTCAATGTGAGCAATGATGGAGAAATTTCTTATGTTTTTCATAAATATGAATTTTTCAACTCGCTATGCTGATAAATTTTTCTTGATGGACACAGCGGTGGACATTCCACAATAACTACCCCATCAACGACTGGCGTGCATATTACACTGTAGCTTTGAAATCGTCAGCATACGATCTGCTGATCAACATACGATGTTACATCACAATAGAGGTCTATACGATCTATAAACCTATAAACACGGTTACAGTCAGTCCTGACTAAACAGCAGCCGGCCTACCGCAGTCACGTTCTTGCAGACAACGTGACTGCGGTAATCCATCCCACCGGATTGTCTTCAAATTCTCCATGTTGCTGAATCGGCTAACAGCTTCTTAAACGATCGGTATTAGGCTAGGTTCTAAATCTTGCCTGAATGAAAATAAATGTAATAATGATAGCTTGGTATTGACATATAGATTGAAAAAGCGCATGAAAATAGGATTCCAACCAGCCATATTGCAATATGCATATACAAGTAACGAGGCGACATCAAACCTTGAGTTATTAAATAAATGGAGAATAGAATCCCCAGATATTGAGAAGGAGGAGCGTAATAGTATTTACGACAAAATAATAGAAGCAAATCATACCGGGAGCTTATCAATTACTGCTCATCATGTTACCTCTATTCCGGTATTTCCTGATAATTTATCCGAGTTGAATTTATCTTCATGCTATACACTGGAGTCTATTCCAAATCTTCCTGATGGGTTAAAAAGTTTAACTATATCTGGAAATCAGACCATTAAAATTTCATATTTCCCAGATAGCTTAGAGTCACTATCTATAGATATGCAGGCATATGAAGAAAATTATACTTTCCCCGCATTACCTTATGGATTAAAGAGTTTTACTGCGTGCTATGGTAAATTTTTGCCTCCCCTTCCTCCGCATCTATCTTCTTTGTCATTGCAAAATTTCCCTGAAATATCATGTGCTGAGTTACCATATAAATTAGATAAATTAGACTTACAAAATTGCCCTTTCTTGCCATTAATGAAAATGTTACCTGAGGGGTTAAAAGAACTAAGTATTGAACTTATACAAACAGTTCCCGGTACTGTTATAGATGATATTTTGCCTGATAAGCTAAAAAAATTAAGTATCAACTTTTGTGATAATATTAAACTTCCAGTTAAGCTTCCTGTTAATTTAAAGTCTATCAATTTATCCTCAAGGACCCCTATTGTATGGGAAATACCAACCTGCAATCTGCCTGCACATATAGATATTAGTACCGATGGTTATGTTAAGCTTAATCCTGAATTTCTTACCAGGAGTGATATTACCTTTAGTAACAAACCTGCAGGAGATGCGTTAAGTTTTCAGCCTGGAGATGTGGTTTATGGTTTATGTAAGGCAAGAGATCGAGTAAATACTTTAGTTAATTCGTTATATTATTTTTCAAAAAAAGATATTATTATTCAAAATACATTAACAGATGCGGTCTGGGACAGGAAGAATAGAGCCGTGTTTAATAAAGATGAGAAGATAGCAGAAAGATTGAATGATGTTCAGAGAGGGACTTTTTTTAGAGAATTTTTATCTCAACATAAAAAATACAATATTACCGAAGATAAATATTCAGACTTATCCAATGAGGAGTGCTGGATAAAAACAAGTAAAGCCGGTCTTGAATTCCAAACACGATTAAGGGAACGGTCAGTTATTTTTGTCATTGACAATTTAGTTGATGCTATAAGTGATATCGCAAATAAAACAGGAAAGCATGGTAATTCTATTACAGCACATGAGCTAAGATGGGTATATCGGAATCGACATGATGATCTGGTAAAACAAAATGTTAAATTTTTTCTTAATGGTGAGGCTATTTCACACGAAGATGTTTTTTCATTAGTTGGTTGGGATAAATATAAGCCTAAAAATGGAGTGTGATATTTAACGTGTGATTCATAGAAATCGTTGACTTTAAAAATAAAATATGCAATTAATATATTTATATATAGAGCAGTCCTATTGGAGTTAAGAATATATACTACCCCTAACTCTAGACTACATGCCAACTTTACTTAGTATCATATTTTCTTGCTACATATCTGTTTGGCAAGGGTATGAATAAAAAAACAAGATTAATTTAATTGATATCGCAACAGATAAGCACTTGCATTTATCTTTAAACCTTTTTATGGCCAACCAGATTTTTCACCATCTGCGCACGTTTATTCGGGCATGCGTTGAAAACCTGCAAAAAAGAAAAATATCGATGCTTATTATTTTTTCTTTAAGTAAATTTTCGCTCAACAAACTTAATTGTTTATTCAATGACGATGAAGCGTGAACTATGCTGGAAATGAAGGAAGTCAACAGTAAGGATAGTCTGAATATTCACGGGTGATATTATGAGACATCGTATATTTTGCCCATTGCTTCTGGTGTTGTCGGCTACAGCCTTTTCGGCATCGGCGATAGCCGCCAGTGATACAAAACTCCCACCAGATAATACAAAATCCGCCTCCAGTGGACTGCCGCCAATACCCGCCCCATTTATTCGTCCCCCCTGGTGTGACAACTGGCCACCAGATATTCTTAAGCCACCGGAGTGGTGTCAGATTTGTGGTTGTTAATTTGTTACAGAAGGCTGTAACAACCATATCAGTACTGATGGTATATCTGGTTATTATGTTTATCAGTTCCTGATGAGCTGAATATTACTTCAGGCTGGCGTGTTTTATTAACGTCAGCCTGTTTTTTTTTACAACATTATATTACTGGCTGGCTTATCCGGCCAGTCAGGATTTGAGGTATCCACCCGGTTTACCAGTACGCTGTAGAGTTCCCATGCCTCCATCCGCTTTATTTCCTCATCTGTAGCAATGTTCAATTTTACCGCCCGCGCCAGTGGCGCAATAACTGACTCAGCTTCAGCAAGAAGTTCCGCTTTTCTGGCTTCAGCCTGTGCAATCAACTCTTCATGTGTATATTCGCGATGTTCAACCAGTACCGGGCCTCCTTTCCTGTGCTCAATATATTTTCCGTCCACCTGACCCTGCATAAGTTCATGGTAATGTTCATCAGTCAGAGGAATTAGATCAGTCGGGCAATCTCCCGATTCGGTATCCGGCTTGTAGAAAAAACCTTTCTCTTTAAAGCTGTAATAATAATCGCTCATTGATACTTATCTCCCGATCGCAAACCAGGCTACAGGATAGCCATTTACGACATTTCCGTCTGTTGATGCTTTAGTTGCGGCAAAAAACTGGCTTTTACTCACCGGGTATCCAAACGCATTATCCACTGAACCTCCCTGCTGATTAGTGTTGGTGACAAATACAGCAAAGCAGGATACCGGAAACTCTCGCGGAAAGTTGTAGGTTCCGTTTGAGCTACCAAGCGTTCCCCATTGCATTATAAAACCGGTGCTTTCGTCACGAACCCATCCATAATCACCCAGACTGGCAGTATTTTTGCGGTTGTAATTGTTATTAAGGAAGTCATTCAGCCAGCCGCCCCACACATCACCATATAAATTACCATCAGGAGCAACACGGCTTTTACCGCTCAATAAAATTTCTGTAGCCGTAATCCTGCCCGGCGCGCGAAATTCCCCGGTTGCGACATCAAATATCCATATTTTATCGTTAACATCAAAGTCTGTTTTCGCATGAATTGCAATTTGTGGGAAATTAGTATTTCCACTGGTTAATATTCCGAAAGAGGCGGCTACAGGATAGCCAGACTCCAGTGAGACCTTTCCTTTCAGGAGCGGGAAAAAATTATTATCATTATTCTGACGGCGAACCATTGGTACACTAAACGGTGCTTCACTGCTTAACTGACCAGAAAATCCCCCCGCCCCCTCCGGCCAGTTATTATCAACAAGAGCCTGAAAATTTTTAGTCAGCATCTTTTTACTGTGCTGCAATTCATTTTCATTAAAATATCCTGCCAGCACGTTGTTAGCCATAAATGCCAGATTACCGTCGCCGTTCCCTTTGAGCCCGGTATCGTTATCACCGATAGCGATGGAACTACCGCCCAGTGTGTTATTAGTATTCACGCCGAAGGAAGATGTCTGTGGCAGGGTTAACTTCCCGTTCATCTCATCGCCGGTTTTCTGGACTGCGCCAGCAGCTTGCTTTGCTGTTTCTCCCAAACCGAGGTATGTGAGAATATCCGCAATGCTGGCTTTTCCGATGATGTCGCGCCCAACAGAAGTAAGATCTGTCTGTCCGGCGGTATCATTACCCGTAAAATACGGGAGTTTATCTGCACCGGTAGCAAGACCAGCGAGCGCCGTCAGCGTGGCATCAAGAGTCTGAAAATCCTTACCGAACGCAGCGGACATTTTGGCGATAAAGCCGCTCAGGTCACCATCATCGAGTACATCCTGCCCGCTCTTGCTGGCTGTGTACTGTGCCAGTGTTGCAGCGATGAAGCTTGCCTGACGCAGCGCTTTATTTACCTGTGCACTTGATGCCTTGCCCGCAGTAAAACCAGACAGGAGCGCCGGCAGCGCCTCCCAGTCAGGCTGCGATGTAACATTAGCACCCTTGCCCGTCGCAAACGGTTTAAAATCATTTTTAGCCATCAGAGTAATGTCCCCCATGAACCGGCATCAAACCCGCTGATATATTCGTTATCCATATCAAACCCAAAAAACCTGTTTCCTTCAGAAGGCGTTTCCACCGAAGGAATTTCAATACTTCCGCCCCATACACCAGCGGCCTTTACCGTCAGATACCCTTGTCGTATCGCAGCAATAAGTTCGAGAGAGACCGATGAAATATCTATTTCAGGAAAAACCCAGATACCTATGGTCATGTCCTGGTTATCGACGATCTGCATCTTCAGACCGGCCCCGTCCAGTGCAGCGTCAAGAATGGGAGGCAGAGAGTCGTTTCTTCCGTCCCAGTTGTTAATTGCTATCTTCGTTTTTAGAACGATGCGATAGGTTTCATCGCTCACCGAGGTATAACCCGAATCCGGATCATATGGCCCCTGCCAGACGCCCTGGTCATATCCGAGTCCGTCAGTGTCCCAGCTGAAATAGACACCGCTTATTGGCTGGCTTACAATCCGGCTTAACCCTATCCATTGGCCGAGAATATCGAGTTGTATTCCTGTCGCATGATCAATATCAAAAGCGTTTATTAGCCCATTTATTGCGGCTGAGGTTTCAGCTAACGGCCTGGTCACTAAATCGATGTGTTCAAAGAATTTAGGTTTTGTCGCATGATAGTTAGTAATTAAGTCCGTATATTTGCTCATGCTGCCACCGTAATAATAATATTTTCCGGCTTACAGGAGGCAGATTCGTCGTAAGCAATATTAATATTCGCCGCAGCAACAGCTTCCGGAGATTTGCCGATCAGTAGCTCCTGAATATCGTAATAGCGCGCATTTCCACCACTGACGACCCCAAGGTTAGCAGGAGAATAAATCCGGCTCAGCAGTACCTGATCACCAATCATCAGTCTGTTAATGTAATCCGCAACAGCCTGCTGAATCTGCACACCTATCTGAGAGGTGTACCCGGCAAAAACTTTTAAGGTGATTTTTCCGTAAACAGGGACATCAGTTGGTCGCGAAAAACTGATTATGTGAGGATTGCCATATTTATCCGGTACGGTTACGGATGTTTTTCCCCAGGTCCGGACCCCCTGCCCTTTATTTCCCCGGATGGTCCTGGCTATTTCGGTAACATCGCCACCATCAACAATGGCCGAGATGGAATGCGGAGGAAGCCCGTTACCGTCAGTCTTTCCTGTATCATTTTCATAGAGCTTGTGGCGCGTCACACCAGCAATATTAGCGATCGCCCCGTCCACACCTTCAAATGGTGTGATGGATGGTATCGCGACACTCTGCCCCTGCCTGATGCGCAGTTCTGCGTCCGTTTCTGCAGGTGCGCCAACGGTGGCCGCTGCCGGGTTGGTTACTGACGTCCAGCCACGGGTCGGTGTATTGATGGTGGTGATAGTCCCGGCCAGGGCCGCAACCGCTCCGCTGCTTGAACAGATAGCAGTTAACGTCACGGCACCATCAACCCCAATCACCACTGAAGCAGGAAGACGCCATATCACATTATTAGTGTCTTTCACTGTGCCGTTCGTAATGGTTGTTCCTGCGGTGCCAGTGAGCAGTAAATCCACGGTAGAGTTCGTTGCACCTTTGCGCGCGATACCGTTAATTTTTACGTTACTGGTCAGCGCTGCGCCGTAACCTGTAGCAGGTGAGAAGCAGTTATAGACGGAAATGGCTGTGTTATTGGCATCGTGAATAGCTAGCGCCACCAGCGCCACCATCTGGCCGTCTTTGCTGTCCGGCTCCAGATAAGCGTCACTACCATAAATCTGCTGGAAATAGCTCGTCAGGGTATCGAGTATCGTCTGGTAATCAGGCGCACTGATCCCCTCAGCGGTTACCGTTGCCGATAAGCCGAGTGTGTCCAAATTGAGGGCCATTTATGCCTCGTTGGTTACTGTCGTTGTTCCGTAGATAGTGTCGATTTCAGCGAAGAACTGGACGCGGCGCGTCGTCGTGTTCACTGTGGTATTGAAAGAGAGGATGGATTTCACGCCCCGCGTTTCGAGGATGCGCTTGCGGATCGCCAGATTGTAGGTTTCCGGCTTTTGCTTACCGAGCACAGACTGAATCCACGGTGTTCCCTCTGTCTTATCGAGGAGCCACTGCCCGTACCACAATGCGAATCGTGTTTTTACCGCCTGCGCGACAGCTTCTGGCGAGTTAATCAGCCAGGTATCATCGCCACTACCAAAAGTGTAATCACCTTCGGTATCTTCGCGTCGGTATCGCATGTCTGACCTCCTTATTCACCACCATCGGACGGCACCAATCAGGCTCGAAAGCCCGAAAAGGAAAAATACAATCCATATAAGCAGGAATTTCCAGTTGGGTAATTTTTCGCCCATAACTCGCAACTCCATTATCAGTTAATTAGGCGCGCCGGTATTCCCGCCACCTGTCTGCACGCCGCCATGAGTGTGCGTCATAAGGCTCTTACCGCCCGCCTTCACATCATTAGTCACCGTGACAGGACCGAGCATCGTTGCGCTACCTCCGCCCTCACCCATCCCCTGCGACAGATTGCCGTTAATGGTTACGTCACCGTTTAGCGTAATGATGGGTGATGTGATCGTGGTTCCGCCTTCTGCAGTAGCAGTCAGCGCGCCGGGGGTTTTAACAGTAACGTTATGGCCTGCGGCCACTTCCACAAAAGCAGCCCCATCATCGGTACGCAATTGTGCGGCGCTGGTGCTGATTCCGCTTATTTTCTGCGCCTGCGACTGCGGCCCGACGATACAGACCGCATCCGATAAATCATGCACCCGATCGTCGACAGGCTCCTGTACCCCGCCGTTCTGCCACCAGAAATCGATGCAGCGATCGGCAAAAATCACCAGACACTCATCACCAGCTTTAACCGGGAACGTTAGCGTGCAGCCACCGCCGCGAGGAAATACCACGGGCACATCCACCAGCAGCGGTAATGTCGTCGACTGGCTAACGCCATTCGAATCCGGCTCATAGCCTTTGATAGCGGGTTGAACAACTGCGGTTACGGTGTCGGGATCAAATGACTGGACGATGCCAGGCATTGAAACTCGCAACGCAGACATGATAGAGCTGGCAAGCCTTGTATCAGCCTGTTCTTTACTGCCGAGTTGAGAGGAAAGTGAAACTGGCATATTTTCTCCAGACATAAAAAAACCCGCTCATCGGCGGGCTTGGTATTAATTATCTGTTGGCAATTAAGCTACGTCAGCACCATGAATAAGATGGCGTAAGGCTTTTACGCCCTCAGCGTTATAGCGAAACGCTTCGACCTGTTTACTGGAGTGAGCGGATTTATCAAGGAAGAACTTGCCGTACTGCTCAGTTTTAAGGTTGTTTGCGTTAGCGATGCGACCGATTTTATTGGCGCTGACACCTATTTTCTCACCCGCTTCTGCTGCGGTGTAGTAATGCTCTTCAATCACCGGCAAGGGGATCGCGTCATAACCGATAATCGGATTAATCAGCGAAGCCGCCAGCGTCTGGTGGGACATAGGGTCAAGACGGGGCAGCATCACCATCAACTCACGAGCGGATGCGATATTTTTTTCCAGCGCCAGCGCCTTCAACTGTTCGGCCTTTGCAAGACGGTATTCAGGGAGGCCAGATGATGTTTTTTCCTTTCTGATACTGTAAGTTCCGGTATCCATTAACGCAGGGAGAACTTCTTCGCAAACCCAATCCTGAACACGTTCTGCTGATGGGAGGGAGCTGCGCATAATAAGGCGAAAAACGTCTGCCTGACCAACAAGTTGGATACCCCGCGGGTTGTCACCGAAACCCAATTCTCGCGATTCGCTATAATTAAGCTTAATCAGTGACTTACAATGTTTTTTCAATGCATCAGCCGGGTTGGTATAACCCAAAGCCTTTGCAAGTGGCACGGCAAGGAATACCGGTTTTCCTTTGAAGCGGGCCGCATCAATACTTACAGCCATACCTTCACTTGACTTAAACTCGAAATGTTTGATAATCGAATCCATAGAGTTTGCCTTCTATGTAAGTTAATGATGGCCGCCAGCAGCAACTGGCGGTTTTTCTTTTTTGCTACGATAAAACTTGTATTGCCCCCATTATTCCTTTTGCAACCTCATCCCTTGGGGCCACTATCCATCCCTTTTTCCTGAAATAGCTGACAAATGCATCAAATGACATGACTACCTGATCTTTATTCAATGGGTACGTATTGATGACGCCCCCTTTGGTATCAAGGTAAAGCATTACCCTCTGATGAAATTTAGTCGGTAGACGATCGGCACCTGAGGAATCTACTTCCCGATCCAGAATGTCCAGTACCCAGCGACGAAATTCTTTGGCAACTGGGGTACGGGCGAACATTGCGATTAGGTGAGCACCACGAAGCGAGAAAACACGCACCTTCATACGACGAGTAGAACCGTTAATCCCATTGGTCACTGATTCGATGACCATTGTCATCCCTTGGGAAAACTCATCTTCATACTGCGTAAATAAGTTGGAAATTGATTTGGTACTTTTATAACCAAGAGCCTTGGCTATATCAGCAGATGTCAGCCATATACCAGCAACATCTTTCACTGGTATAAGATTCACGCCGTGGAAGTTATAAACTGATTTTGCTACAATATTCATGTTGGTTTCCTTGCATACGGTTTCCGACATAGAGGCCCAGTTAGTGTTAGCGCACTGCTGGGCTTCGCTGTTTTTACTGGACATGCATTTGCCCTCTGAATTTCAAAGCCCAAACCAGCGCCTGAACCAGCGCAGCGTTTTCAGATAGCCCCTCTTCTTCAGCGATGCGCTTAAACTCTTCTTTCACTTTCTGCGGGTAACGCAGAGTTGTTTTTGCTTCATTTTTTTCCACAAGTCATTCTCCTTTATAATGGCATTATGCCTTGAAAGCAGAATGCCACCATTGAATATAAATAGCAATATGCCATCATCACTTTTTTTGAGGTGATGTTATGGCTGAAAAGCAGGTTAAAGATTACGAAAAGTTTGTTGTACGCTTCCCTGATGGGATGCGTGATGCGATAGCTGAGCGCGCCAAGCAGAATGGAAGATCTATGAACTCAGAAATTGTTCAGATACTCGAGGACGCACTTGAAAATCGTCCTGTTAAGGTTCAGAGCGAAATGAACATAGATCTTTTCGCTGAGCAGGGCGTGGATGATGACAGAATCGTAATTTCAAAAAGTCAATTACTCGAGAAGGTCGATACCGCTGTTCAGGAGGCCATAGAAGCAACGGCTGAGCACATGGCTATAAAAATGGCTGAAGCTGCATTCGACTCTTTATCGTCGAAATATGATTTCGTGCCAAAGAGCAAAAAGCCCACCTAAGTGGGCTCACTTCACCTTCCGGCAGTCATACGTCCAGAACTCTCGCGGCTCGTCCATATTTTTGCGGATAACTTCAACATTGAGGATCGGCTTGCCATTTCTGGCCACAAAGTCCATCCCTAACCAACGTCCATTACCCGGAACCATCCATTGGATGTTCACATTGTCATAATCCCCTTTTTGTTTGAGAAAGGTGATTTTCTGTGTCTCCGGTTTCTGTCCATTAATCCTTGCAAGTCCGTCTTGCGCTTTCCAGTTGATCGTGAATGGTCCACACCCGGTATCAGCAAAGGAAGTGAAGGAGATACAGACAAGTAAAGCTGCCAACAATAGTCTTTTCATGTGTATTTCGCCGCATCAATCCCTTTCGAGTTAAGCAATTCTTTGCCATCTTTAGCCAGGCAAAGCAGGTCCATATACCACGCCTGCCCGCGAGTGTCGCCAGTATAATCGATGCTGCCCACAATGTAATCACCGTCAGTATTAATGCTGGCAGGCTGTGACATGCCGGGCAGGCCGTTAACGTAGAGATTACCGTCGCTTTCCGATTCATCCAGCCGTGCTGGAGATTGCGCTATCTGGTCATTACTCAAAGAGGTCCGGTAGACAGATGCCTGATCCAGACGAATAAGCCCACCCAGCTTAATGTTTGGATTAATCAGGCACCTGACGTTTACGCCTGCACCCATTGTTTGCTGAGGCATACCGATTAGCCCTGTATTGGCATTCAGCACCGTAGCGACACCGATATAGTTATCTTCCGGCACAATGTTGACCTGATTGTTCTCATACCACCAGTAAGCGTTACACTGTCCGGCGATATGATTCATCAGCCTGGCTGTGCTCTGATAGACAACCCGCCCACGGGGGAAGACCGTCTCAGGCATGTCAGGAACTGCACCTGACTCGATACCATAAGGCCCGAATGATTTCATGCCCAGGCTGAAAAGATCACTGTACTTCCAGCCGGCAGCCACTGTGGTTTTCACACTGGCGTTCAGGTGGCCTTCCCAACTGTCGATACACTGCAACATGATCCAACTGTCTGTCGCATTATCTTTCCCGGTGACAGTAAAACGGATATCTCCGTTGAATATCATACCAACGTTTTCATCGGGATAATTACCCGTTGCATCCGGTTGTCCCTTATATCCGGCTATAACCTGTATACGCGAGAATTCCTTCTGCATAATCCGGTTCTGAGTGGTAGGGGACAGGTTATAAACCTTAAAATTTCCAACGAATCCATTAAATATGGTCGCAGGCATTTTCTGAATATTGAAAGTGACTTTAAGCTCAGAAATTTTTATCCCGTCGCCCTTATCGTCAACCAGCAATAATTCAAAGTGACGCATCCAGTTTTTTGACATTGTTACTCCGTGAAGACATAGAGGTGTGAGAACGTTCCGAGATCGAATTGCGTCGGGTTTTCCTGTCCTGCCACGTCGCAGAGTACCACCAGCGAAAACCCGAGATTCATATATCGATACTGCGCCAGCAGGTCAGCCCCCGTAATCATCGGCATACCTGAGATAATGGCGGAACCATTGCTGTCAGCAAGATCCAGAACCCAGTACTCTCCGCGCCAGATGACAGACAGGTGATAAACCGTACCGTTAATTGTGGTGGCAAAAGTCTGATTATCAGCGACCAGTGGGATTTCTACGGCCTCCATGCATCACCTTCCCAGAAATAAATTGCTCAGATACCCATCGACAGTGGTGACACCTTTTTGCGCCATCTGTGGCAGCGATTTCAGAATGGAATTATTCGGCGGTACCGTTGTTTTGGTACCTGTATTCTGTACAGCAGACGTCCCTACTCCCTCGGTCATATTGTTTTTCGAGGCAACCCTGATTGACTGCGTGGAGGTAATAATCACCTCCCTGAGGGTAAGGGTCGCCAGAAGCACATTCTCACTGCTCTTGTCAGTCGTCACCTCCAGCGTTTTTATCAACATATTGTTGTAAATACGCTTGCCGGTTGTCACATCGAAAGGAATACGATCCCGCTGCTGGTTAAGCAGCTCCTGATACAGTTCTTTCGGGCTCAGCCCCAGTGAAAGACCAATAGCGGAAGTATCAGCAAAATCAAGCAGCGATCCGCCTCCGGAAAATCCGGTTTCCATCACAACTTCTGAAGGTCGCCTGAATGCGTGTTCTGATATGTAACCAGCGCCCTCACCACTGGCACCAGCATTCGTGGGTTGTTCAACCGGATGTTCCGTAATTTCCAGAGTGTCAGTATGCTTTTCGGTAATAACCACATCAGGAATAATTATTCCTATCGAGCGGGTTCGCTGCTGCAGCAAAACAGATAAAAAATCCATTACGCAGGTCCTTTCAATTGCTGTACCGCCCTGGCATTGACAGCACCCTGCTTGTCAGCGATCAGATTAGCCGCTTCCTGAGGATTGTTCACGCCGTGGACATTTATAACAGTCTGCTGGTTAAGGCTACCACCAGCGGCCTGATACGCCAGCGGGCTGTTCCAGTTTGAATACCCTTCTTTGCGCGCCATCGACTGCATCAGCGCGGCCATAGTTTCCGGGTTGGCGAGGTTCAACACAGTGTTCGGTAAAACGCCCATCCATTTTGCAACATCCTGCGCATACATTTTCGGGTCGTTGTTGTCACCAGCCGGCGCCCAGGTACTGACAATATCCTGAATGGTCTGTAATGCCCGCCCGGTTGTTTTCCCTGTAAAGTAGCGCATAAGCTGGTTTTTCATCGCCTCCCAGCCCTGAAGGGCGGACTCGAAGAACCGGAAGCCGTTACCGCCCACCGGGCGAATGTTACCCGGATTGTTGTTCCTGTCGGCTGAAGTGCGCTTCGCAGATTGTGCATGCTGTACAGGTTCTGCGCCAAGAATATCCGGCTGAATATTAGCGCCTTTGACGGTGTGGGGATTGCGGCCAAAATCGGTATCAATCCCCAGTGCACGCATTCCATCGCCAATGTTTTGTTTGGCATAATCGATAGACGATTGCGCACTGGCGACGATATTCTCCCGATCGTCATACAGGTAAGCCGCGTAGGCCATCCAGCCTTTTAACCACGGCGGCATCGGTATACCTGCCAGTCTGGCAAATGCGCCCGTTACCTTGCTAATCCACGCACCGGCGATAAAGGTCGCCAGCAGTTCCAGTGACGTTTTCCAGCCGCCAATAGAGTCCTTAAGTTCGAGCAGGTGATCACGGAGCCAGACCATCGCATCTTTAGCTTTGTCTATCGCTGGCTGCCATTTTTCCCAGTCAATAAGACTGTTACCGCCTTCTTTCCATGTTTTGTAGTCTTCCCACAAGAGACCGAACGCCACGATCAGACCAGTAATCAGCCCTACAGGTGACATCCAGAAAGTAGAGTTAAGTATCCGCATGGCGACAACCAGACCACCGATAACCTCTATCAGGGTTTTCGTTTCTTTATCCAGTTTTCCCCACCAGTCGATAATATCCCCTACACCTTCAACAATTCGAAACGCCACGCGACCGACGATATCCCCCAGCCAAAGAATCCCCTTCACAATCTTTGTGATAGTGCTTTCAATTTTGGGGAAATTTTCGAGTATGCGTTTGCGAAGATTATCAATCGAACCAGCCATTCCTTCAGCAAGGTTGGAACCGATTTTGTCTCGGGCCATTCCGGCCATTTCACCGAATGCTTTCAGTGAAGTCATAAACCGATTTGACGACACAGCGGCCTGATCCGCATTGAAGCCAATCGCCTTTGTCATTTCAGAATACTGAGCGCTAAATTGCCCGATCCCGCGCCGCATCGCCATAAGGGTATTTTCATCAATGCCCAGCATCTGCGCATACTGGTTAGCCCGGTAATACGGCATGCTGCTGAGCTTCTGGCCGACGCCCGTAAAAATGGCGGCCATATCGCGCATATTCCCGCTGGCGTCCCGGGTCTGTACGCCCAGGCGGTTCAGAAAGCCTTCCGCGCCGGGATTATTACGCACAAACCGGGAGAGGCTTTCCAGCGAAGTCCGCGCCGCGTCCACACTACCGCCCACCTGCGAAACTGCGTAGCCAATCGACTGAATCCCCTGAACCGTCGCGCCGGTGCGTTGAGATGCCCAGTAGAGATTATCCAGACCGGAGGCAATTTTCGCCGTAAACGCAACAACGGACAGCGCCGCACCTTCCACCGCCAGCCCTGTTTTTATGGCATTTGCGGTGACGCCAGCAAGAACAGATTCAAATTTCTCGTATCCGGCTTCATCAATGCCAAATCCAAGGGAGACGAGAAAATCTTTAATAGTCTCAGCGTTCATTAGCCTCTCTCCATTTATCTACCCGAGCATCGTTATCCTCGCGCATGTCGAGGTAGTCATTGAGAAGCGCGATGCGGCAGAGATCTACCGCGCCGCTGTTAAGGTCTTTCTGGTCAATATGGAAGGCGAGAACCGGGCGAAGAATAAAATCTTCACCGCCCGGCAGGCTGTTGAAGGTTATTCCGCTGGCGGGGTGGGCGTCCCGTTGGTAGGGAGTCCTTGCAAAAAATTTCCCAGAGAATCGGCGACCACCCGCGCCACCAGCTGCAGCATGGTCAGCAGGTCGATATCGTCAAACATCAACTGACCGCTGTTAAACACCGGGGCCCATCCCCCCATATGTTTGCGTGATACCACAGCCAGGCAAGGATGAATAATCGCGTTGGTATCTTCTTCGGTCAGGGAAGACAGTTCCTCAGCGATACGCGGCAGCAGGGTTTCAAACACCGGCTTAAGCGCATCAAACTTAGCGCTGTCGATTTTGCCATCTGCAGGCAGAAGGGAGCGAATGCTCCCGAAATCTGACATCATGCCCGCCAGCACCGGCAGCAGTTTGCGGGTCACTTTCAGCTGATCAAAAACGCTGAGTTTTGCCACTCGGTAATCGTGGCCTTTGACTGAACATTCCATCTGTTAAAACTCTCCGAGGATCTGGTCGATTTTGCCGCAGTCAAATACCCAGGGCATCGTATTACCGGCTTTAGCGTTGGCGTTATCCGGCTGTTTCTGGAACGCCACACTGCGCGCCGTGATGATGTCTCCGCTCACCTTATTTCGGATCACAATGACGTTGTTTCCCCAGGTACCTGAGGACTGACTCTGTGCGTTATACGCCAGTGACAGTTTTTTGTTTGTCGGCGAGGTCTTCAGCAGATTGACAGTTACCGTACCGCTTTTATCCGCGTGCAGGCTGTGCATCACTTCGCCGTCAGCACCGATGGTCATGGTGTTTTTGGGGCCGCCCATTGCAACGGTGATCCCCTCCTCTGAACTGGCGGAACCGTAGCCCAGGTCAATCTCGCCAGTCGGGCCGGAGAGGGACGCCGTGACGTCCATAAAACTGTAAGTTGAACCCATATTTATTTCCCCTTAGCGAACGACGTTGATCTGTACGTCAGCGAAATGCACTGCGCCAGCCAGCTTACAGGCAACCTGAATAACCGGTGCCTTACGGGCTTCGCGGTCTGTCTGCGCCTGCTCGGAAATCGGCTGCGCGTAGACGTAATAGCCTTTGGTCAGCGTATCGCCGGAATCCAGCTGCCCAATCGGGCCACCGTTCCATACGCCAGCAGCCACCAGCCCGTTCGTCACGGACTGATCCATAGACTGCTCAACATTGGACAGTAGACGCGTCACACCCGCATCGGTCTGCGGTACTTTGGTTGTGCTGGTGTAGAGCAGGTTATATAGGTTGGTCTGTACGTAGTTCTGCAGCCAGTCGAGCCCGTGGCGTTCGTCGAAGAAATCTCCGCTGGACATGACGCCCTGCTGCAGGATTGCCGTATCGTTCTGGTAATACACAAACACGTTGCATTTTTTGGCATCCAGCGCCGCCGCCTGATCAGTCGTCAGAGTTTCGTAAGTGATCCCCGGCTCCTGTTTAAATTTCAGGATAATGGTGGTATTGCTGCCGTTGAAATTCACCGTAAACGCGCGGCCAAATGCAGACAGCGCAGCGTACTTGCTGCTGGAGGGATACTGTACGAACGTGCGCCTGTATTTTGCCGCCTTCAGCTTGTAGGCCAGATCCCCGGTTGAAGTGGCGTCAACGGTGGCGGGATCGCTGGTGGTAATTGCCAGAATGCGGCTGACGCCCGAAGCTTCTACGGCTGCAGCAACTTTCAGCCAGTCGTCATCTGCAATATCCTCTTTGTCTGCAATACCGAGACCATACCAGTTGGTGTAGCCCATTACGGCGTTAACCGCATCCATCAGATTTTCAGCAGCACCCGCCTCACCCGTTGCCAGTGTTTTAGCCCAGCGACCTACATACACCTCTTTAGGTCGTGGTGACTGGGAGAAATAGACTGTTGCTGCTTCATATTCGGGGCTGTCCACGCCGAAATCAGATCCGATGTCCTCCTTTGAGGAGTAGAGGCGAAGGCGCTCTTTCACCGGAATGACCGTGGATGTCCCGAGAATAAGCAGCGAACCAAAATTTCGACCAGTAGCCGCGCGCGGCCCAATGATCACGTCGACATTAACGACGTTTGATACAGGTAATCCCTGCGGCATAATTTAGTCTCCGAAAAATGAAACTGGTGCATCCACCAGCGATTTAATGCCGTAGTCGCGCACCACCTTGCGACGAAGGCGCACAGTAATGTCGTAACGGCGAACCCACTGCTGGTTGATAAGTTCTGGGAAAGGGGTCAGACCGGTGTAGTCCCCCATGGACAGGCCAAGTGAGTTCAGTTCGGCGTTGTTTTGCGCAACAGAAATACCATCGCGAAAACGTGACGCAAACGTCATGCCCGCCGGGCCATAAAATGACGCCATGCACTCAAAGGTTTCATGTCGCCAGAGCTGAGCGCCCTCTTCAGTCTGGTTAGTGAATGCGGGACTGTTATCTATGGGCAATCCGGTAACGCCAAACGCGCACCAGTTCGTTTCAACTGGCAGCAGTGGCGGCTGATCTTTCTGCCATCGGGGGCGAACCATTCCAGTCGGCAAACCGGAAACGTTGCGTACCCACTGGCTTAACAGCCTGTCGAGCGCCTCGTCATAATCCGGATCGCCGCTGACAGGTGTAAGCCATCCCGGCTCCGTACTGGAATTATTGCTCAACGGGAAATCCTCCATCGAACGGCAGCAGCTCGCAATGCGCCTGTACAAAGCCGGCGCCATATGCGGTGTACGGGTCGAAGAATGTCACACGGTAATCACGGTTCTGATACGTCACGATATCGGCATCACGGCCAGTCTGCCCCTGCGTGAGTCGCTCAATCGTCACGATAAGGATTGCTCCACTGATAACCTGCCCGGACTGCATGCGGCGGTTTTCCAGTGAACGGTCAACGGTAACAACCCCGGCAAACTGCGTTTTAACTTCGCTGTCGCTACCAATCCCGTCTTCGTCCACTGTCTGTACCCGACGCGTTACCCAAAGGTTGAAGTCACAAAAATCCGGGTCGAAAAGAACATCGGTTACATCAAGAGTCGGCATCTTTATCCCTCACTACATGGGTTATTGAGGCGAGATATTTGCCAGTATCGTAAAGAGGCTTAGCCAAAGTGGTGCCCGGAGATTCACCAGCAGCACGCCGCGCAAGTTCCGCTTTCGCACCTTTACGCCCACGGCGCGCACGCGCTTCAACGGTGCTATCTGCAAGCGGAGTAAAATTGGCAGCTTTGATGTGATTTTTCACCCCTCTTGCAGCCACTGTACCCGCGCGGTTGAGTGCTCTTTCCGCTCCCGCCGCATTACCATCAAGCGCAGCCTGCGCCGCTGCTTTGAGCTGCGGCATCGTCTGGTCTTCAACTGATTTAACGCCGGGTACAAGATGCGGACGTGGTGGGATGTTTTGTGCAGGTGAACCGTATTCGTTGATATACCCAATCCCGGCATTACCGAACGGCACATCATCCCGATCGCTGTCTTCCGCAGGGATACCGACCAGCACATCCTTTTTGGTTAGCGACTTTAGCGCATCCAGTATTGCCTGAGCGTTATCAACCCTCGTTGTTACACCGCTTTTGAAACTCATAGCTGGCGTCCCCCCGCACCGAACATCGTGATCAGCTGATAAAATTCAGCGCCATACCGGGTGTTATTCCAGAAGCCTGCGTCAGGGTTTAGCGTCGCGCTGGTGTCATAGCTGACGCTTACCTTGTCAACGGACTTAGAGGACTGAACACCATTGGTTGAACCGCCCGGACCGCCAACCAGCATCGCCCGGCTATCTGCCGCCCAGAGCGTCATATAGTGCGCAACGAACAACTCGGCAAAGTACGGAAACAACTTTTTGCCGGTGGCGTTTTCGCTCAGCAGCACATCGGCCAGATTCAGACGAAACTGGATTTGTGCTTCGGGATATCTGGCAGGGTCAGCAAACTGCGGGAAGTCGCGGCGAAAATCACTTACTGTTGGCAGGCTTTGATTCTTTGGCATCTTTCACCCCATTACCGCCAGTCCGGGCGGAAGTAATCTGCGCCTGCAGGCTGTCGTTCTGCTCCTGCAGCTTGAGCAGAGCATCTTTCAGATCGGCAATCAGTTTATCTTTATCGGCAATCTGCGCCTGAAGGCTGTCAATAACGGGTTGCTGGTCATCAGTTTCATTCGATCCGCTTTCGGAAAGCTCAGCGTGCGCCCGGGTAAACCAGTGCGACGCGACCTCTTCTGGTACGTTATGCCGTCCCCGCCCAAACTCCTGTTTTGAGAGATCTCCGAGCGTCAGCGTAAACGGGGTGTGAACATGGATGGTAACCAGCTTTTCTTTCGCCATTTTCAGTTTCCTTCTGGCCCCTTTCGGGGCCGTTCTGGTTATCAGATACCGTCCACGTAGGACAGGGTTTCTTTGTACACTGGCTCAACCGCACCGAGCTTGCCGTAGTAGGTCGCAATCTGGTACAGACCACGATACTGAACAGGAACGCTTTGCAGCGGAACCAGTGGATAGCGGACGTATTTCTTATCGTTGGTGTAGGCGACCATACGGTCTTTACCGCCAACCCTGCGCCCTTTCAGCCATTTGACCGCTTTGATTTCCAGCGGAACGCCGTTCTGGTGGAAAGCGATAGTGTTCACAGCCAGATAGGTCAGCAGTGACTGGTTACCCGCTTCGGAAACCTTACGGCTCGCCAGCAATGAATACTGCTCTGGCGGAATGCGCAGATCAGAAGGCACGACGGAATAACCGGATGCTGCCCATGAATTCGACAGAATGCTGTTTACGCTGTCGAGGATCTCATCGTTGGTGGAGTTAGCCCAGGTCTTCGTCGCGTTGTTCAGCATCACACCAACGAGATTCGTCAGACCTTTCAAACCAAGCGCTTCGTCTCCGACGTAAACCTGTTCGTCGTTATCCATCTGCCATTTAAGCTGCATCCCGTCGTACTTCTGAGTGTCGATCGGACGGCCTACCTGCTGTGCCGCAGCCAGCTCAACAACAGTCCATCCCAGCTCCATCCCCCAAAGGTTCAGCGGATTGCCGTCTTTACTGATATCAACATTAACGCCAGCAATGGCAGTTGAATCTTTGCCTACCCAGTTTTTACCATTCGGATTAGCGCCAGAACCCGCCACGCCAAAACTGGTATTCGTCCAGCTGGAAATGTCATCTGCGATAGAGACGTCTTCGCGCAACTGGATATCACGTGTCCAGGTATAACCCACCAGTGGCAGATTCAGCCCCTGGTCGAGTCGCTCCAGCTCCCCGATGAGAAAGGCACCGGAGCTATCAACGGTTGCCTGATCAAAAGTAATCATTCGTCTGTTCCTTAAATCTTCCAGGAGATTTCTGCGTTGCCGTTAGCGTCACCGGCCCCCGTAAAAAAAGCATCAGGTAACGCGGCTGTTTTGCCTGTCACCTCTGCCGCCGTGATCCCACCAAGCGGAACCGGGATGGAAGCATCGGCTGATACCACGATGTACACCACGCCCCCTTTTTTAACGGACGAAGCATCAGCACCCACGTTTACCGTCATGTACCCACGCTTCATGGCGTCGCCCGGGAAATTCTTATCAGTACCCACCTGGCGAACCATGTCTGGCTGCGATGTGGTCGGATACGGACGAACGTAGATACCCTTCACCTTGTCGACGGTGTCACCCTCCGCCAGCGGCACGAAAAAGCCGTCAGCGTCGTATTTGCCAGCCAGACCATACGCTGCGAAGGCGTTATCGGATTTAAGGATCACCGGTTCGACGGTTAAGTCCTGCGGGCGAGAGATAGCCCTGGCAATGCCAACAGGCATCCGGTACAGATATGCAGTCATTGGATTATCCTTTGCGGTTAGACCAGAAGTCGGCGTTTTGTTTGTTCAGGGAAGCGATGCTGGTCATGCCCATGCCTGGACGTTGTGCATCGCCCGTGGTGCTGCGGGTGTTTCTCCCTTTGGCAATCTCAGATACGGCGTTAAACGCCATATCAACCGATTGTTTAGGTAATTTGCGGATATCAGCGTCACCGACAACCTGGCGAACCAGTGTTTTGTCTGCGGCCGCCAGCACATCACGTTTAAATGCGGTCGGTTTCACCTTACGGCTCAGATCGATACCCGGGATAATGACTTCAGCGCGATAGGCAGAATCACCAGTAATCGTGGTTTCCTCTTCGTTGTCCTCGCCGTCGCCGGTCGGGTCTTTCTTATCTTTATCATCAGGGGTGTCAGCATTATCGCCTGTTGCCGTTCCTTCCAGCTTAGCCAGCAGGGCCTTGAGCAGGGTTTTGATATCGTCCTCGCCGTCGCCGGTCACATCTCCGCCCATCTCAGGCTTTTTGTCCGGCAATGGTTGTTGTGGTGAAAGGTTAATGTTGAGATTGACGCCGCCCGGCAGATCACCTTCATCCCCCGTTACAGCCGCTGGCGCTGAGTCCAGCAGTTCGTTCATGGTGTCCGAGTCACCTGTTTTGATGGCCGTGCGCATGCGGGTCCACCAGCTTTTCTTTTGATTTGCCATTGTGTCTCTGTCTCCAATTGTACAACGATTTCCGGCTCTGCCTTTGGGGACAAGAGCCACATGGTTTCCGGTAATATCGACCTGCTCAGCCTTACCCGGCTCAGCCTGTTCATATTCCGCGTCATAGCCACACGACACTTCGCGCAGACCATCTTCGATAAGCTGAATGGCGCTTTCGTCTTTGACGATAAGGTCAGCCAGCATCAAATCAGACTGCTCACCAGTCCCGCGCCGGACATTCTGAAAATGACCGACCGCAAGCTCTTTCCAGTTCTCGGGATTGACCAGCCGGACGTTCCCGTTTTCATCCTCCGGATGCAGGATCGTGATGCTCATCCCTTCGAAGGAGGCAAGCGTGGCCGGATGGAATACCTGCTCAGGAGAGCGCGTTACGACTATCTCACCGAACTTGTCAGGCTTGAGGTTTGGCAGATCAGCAGCGCCGTAAAGCTGCTTACCCGTTCGACCTATCGGCACGTCTCTACACAGCAGCGAGCCGTCAGCCAGCTGATAGCGGGTTTCCCCCAGCCGGGTATTGAAAAAATATTTCATGTTTTACCTGCGATTCAGGCGAGATAAGAATGATGGTTGGGGAAGACGATTTCTTTATAACAGCGGCAGTTCGGGAGCTCGCCAGCGTGACCGGTCATGCCGTCAAGCGTTGGGGGTCGTCCCCATTCGACAAACTTCCCTTCCATCTCCCGATGAGAATGCCGGACGTCGCCATCTTCGGCTGTACGCCAGATATAACCATTCGAGCCGATTGACAGCGCTCGCGCCTGATCGAGCGCGCCGGTTGCACGTCCAAGTTCGGTACGGGCGATAAGGTCAGCCCTGGACTTTGCTATATCACCCGATGCTGCAATTTCTTTAGCAAAATGCTCCGCTCTCCCACCGGTCACAACAGCTTCAATCGCCCGATTCTGGATGTCGTATACCCTGTCAGCAGCCTCGAGGGGTAGCGATTTAATGTACTTAACCTGTTCGGCAACGATGGATTTCATCACCTGCCCTGGCGGGGCATTGCTCACCAGATTGCGTAGTTCACGACTGATGGTTTTGCTGTGTTTCCGCCACTGCTCATCATTCTTGCGCACAATGTCAGCGGTAAAGTTCTCAGCAACCTTCGTCGCCCACGGCGTTATAATTTCGCTGTAGCGCTCCAGGGCCTCCATGATTTCGGTGACGCTATCGTTTGAACCATCGTAGTGCCCATTTACGATATCCCCGACCGCCCGCGCTATCTGCCGTAGGCTCGTTCGATATCGGATCTCCGCCTGTCGGCTCTGGCGGTTTGTCGACAAGTTCGCCGATGCCTGGTGGCGCTTCGTCTTCGGCATTCTCGATATCCTCGTCGGTAATGGATGCCCCGATGCCAGTAACATCGGAGTTCTCACGCAGGTCGGTCATAGCGGCTTTGGTTGTCATCAGCCCTGCATCCAGCGCATTGACAATCGCCGTGGTGGTATTCACAGCCACCGTTGAGCGGTCCACATCTGACATCTGCCATAGCGGGTTAAACTCAAACGTGAAATCGTCCGGCAGCGGCTTACCGAGCTCCGAACGATGCATAATGTCCAGCACCCGGCGCACTGGCAGGCGTAAGCGACGCTCCTGCAATGAACTGACCCGGTCATAATAGTTGGCAAGGTCTGCGTCACCCGTTGAGAAACCTTTAGGGGACTGCCCGAAGAGGCGCACCAATGGAATGCCAACAGCACCGCTAATCTGCTCGGCGAACTGCGAAAGAATGTCATCCAGACCGCTGAAACTGTACTGGTGGGTTTCGAAGGTATCCTTGGCATCCATTAGCGTCATGCCTTCATTGCTCTGAAACTGGCGGATCAGATCAATGTTTTTCAGCAACGCCTCGAATGCCGGGCCGCCCAGTGCAATAAGCTCACGGAGTTTTTCCACTTTGTAGGTCCGCAGATGCGCTTTGTAGACCAGCTGCGCCGCACCGACAGTGGCGCTGTCGAACGCAGTAAGCCGATCCCAGATCCGCTCTACAACCGACATTCCCCATTCGTTCTCGGTCATCTTCTGCTGGAATGGCAGCGTCACCCCATCGAAGCGAATCAGGCGGCTATGGTGAATACGCCAGGCGGGGATGCCCGTTGCGGTGGTCACCACATCATAAAGCTCAGGCTTGCCGAGATTCGGCCCCATTTCTTTAATGCGGCGGGTCAGTACCGGGTTAATCATCCAGCGGTCAAGCGGAAGAATCCCCTTAAACTTGCCTTCACCAATGGTTTCGAGCCGTAGCGGGGTCATGGGCGCCTGACCTTCTATCATGATGAAGCCCACCGCGCCGCCGTAGAGACGAGACCATTTCAGTACGTCGTTCAGCGCATCCCAGATTTGCAACTGATCCAGCTGCGCTTCGAGAGTGCCACGGTCTTTTGCGTCAATCTCAGAAGTGATACGAATGCCTTTGCGGGTCATGTCGTCGGGGATAGCATCTACCGCTTCACCGATGAGCCAGGATGAGCGATAGGACCATTCCACCAGCATACGGTTGCGGCTGGTGAAGTTCGCCCGGTAGGTCGATGCGGAGTGCTGGTTAGGCGTCTGCATCCCCACGCGGGCGACAAAGTTCTCGTAGCCGTCGGCCGTGGCCTGCACCGTTCGTCGCGAGGCTTGTTTGTTTCGTGCCATCAGGCCTGTCTCCCTAGCAGCTCCCAGATATTGAGGGCTGAATTCATTGGCGCGTAGCTGATCATCACCGAGTCGGCGAGGTTCGGCGACCTGGTACCGTCAGGCTGTTTATCCACAACGATTTTCCCCACGCCGTTAATGGAGTAGGTTGGCTGCGAAAGCTCGATGATGAGTTTGTCTTTGCTCTCCATCGTGCTGCTGATGGAGATAATTTCGTCCGGGTTGTAGGCCATACCTTCAACAACGGCGCGGTAGGTATTCCGGAAGAGCTTGCGTAAGTACCACCAGCTCTGTGCCTTGGCGTTGGCGAAGAAATCCTTGTTCAGGCGTGCAGCCTGCCCATTGTCGCCCCGTACGGCTTCGTCATCAGGATCGAATACCGCGCCGCTACCACGAAACGGTGTGGCAAGTATTGGCGGCCTGCGGGCGGCTTTGCGTAATTCGTTAATGGCACGCGCATCGCCGCGAACGCCAGCCCCCAGACCGTCCTCGTCGAAGCGAAACTCTTCGAGATTATCCTGTTCACAAAAGCCGAAGACCTTCTCAACAGACTGGTAAATGTCGCTGCCCACGCCGGACCATTCCCGCACATTCTCCAGAAGGAAACCGTGACGGGTTGAAAAGGCGTTTTTGTCCCGACCTTCGTCGGCGACGTCCATCGCCCCCAGTCGTTTGCCAGTTGGCTGGATGCCCAGCCTGATATGTGCATCAACAGCAGCCTGTACCCAGTCTGAGGGGATCAGGACACCTTCCGCTGATGCGCTGTAGTTCAGGTCAAGCTCCTGCGCCACTACCACCGGATTGTCGATTTTCTCGCATTCCCTGCGATACCACTCATCATCCTTACGGGGGTCGCTGCGCCAGTGGAATGTGAATACCGGTATCTTTCCACCGTGTCGTTTCTGCGCAAAAGGGTTCGCCATGCCGTTGACCGAACTCAGGTCAATACGGCAACGGGTGGTTTGCGATAACGCCGCATCAATCAGTAGCGGGCGTTGCAGAAATGCAGCCTCATCCACCAGATAGAGTGTGGTTCGGTCACCACGTCCAATATTGTCACCAGCCTCGCCCTTGATGACCGCGCCTGTCTCAGGAAATTCAACACGCATGTACGGTGCATGCTTCTTCTCATTCCACGACCCACGAAACTCGACGGGCAACGTCTCTACAAACTTGCGCGCCTTCCAGAACAGTGCCTTAGGGTCACCAGTACTGTCGACATATTCCTCTTTACGGGAACCGAAGCCGATGACCATCTCTTTGTTAAACAGGCAAAGCGAACAGGCCATCCCGATCGCCGTCCAGCTCAGCCCCATTTCACGGGATTTTTCGGTGATACCATTCTCCCGCTTGCCCCAGCGTTCCATAATCCAGTGAATCCACTCTTCCTGTTTCGGGAATAGCAGAAAAGGGATGGTAACCGGCAGGCCATAATCGATATTACGCGGGTCCGTCGTCATGCCCCAGTCGATGATGAACTGAGCCGGGTTAGTACGATAAAACTGCTTCAACGCGGGCAGCATCTCAGGATGCTGGCGAATGCGCTGTAAGCGTTCCATCCGCCATTCAAACACCATCTGGTAATCTGGATGTTTGAAATCGAAGGAGAATGGTAACGGCATAATTAACCCATCATTTTTTTGTATAGCTCCGCTGCCTGATCAGTTGTCAGATCAGTATTTTTTCCTGGTAGAGGCGTTTTTTCTGGTTCACTGGCAGTACCTATACTCCATGCTTCTCTCTCCAGGCCGATCAACGTTTTCAGGCTGTCGCTCAGGTCTTTCAGAGATTTCACACGGGAAGGCAGACTGATGACTTTTTGATAAGTTTCGTTGAGCCGGTCACGGCCTTTATCGTCAGGAGCGAACATGATGTCACCCAGCTGCTCCAGCGCCCCCACATCAGCACACTGCGCACCAAGTTCATCAAAAAGCGTGTTTGTGAGTTCCCGGGCCCGGCGGATATCGCCCCGGTGCTCCATGCGTACCGAGGCTATTACCTCCGCTGTGGCTTCTATCAGTACACGTTCTGTAAGTTCAGTTTTGGTGCGTACCGTTTTGCGTACTTCCTGTTTGCGTACCAGATCGTCAGCCTTTTGCTGAATCCTGGCGTTAAGATCACGGGACCAGTCATCACGCTTTGCGCGCTTGCGGATAGCACCTTCACTAATACCATGATGTGACGCAATTTCACAGAGTGACATCACTCCGGCCCGGTATGCCGTCTCGATGGCCTCCCAGTCCGGTTTTGCCATATCTGTTTCCTCAAATTGACATTATCGAAGCCCCTCGGTGAAGAGCTTCTGTAATGTATTAATCAGCCCATCAGGAGTTCAGGCTGCGTCACTTGCATGATGTGTTCGTGCTCAAGAGCCAGAACGCGCTTTTCCTTCTTCCGTTCATTCATCAGCCTGCTACCGATCGTGCCTTTCAGCTTTGACCGAGTTTCTTTGATGGCGTAGCGGTGCTGCATTTCTTCGCCCATAGCCAGTCGACGGCTAAGTTGATCAGACATCCAGTTGAATGCAGAAATGTAGCTTTCTTTGATGGCCGCAGCCGCTTTACCAGTAAAGCCCATCACAACCATGATCCAGCCATCTTTAGTAAGGCTATACATTGGGCGAAGCTTACCTTGCTCATCGATATAATCAGCCGACGCAAAATTGCGTTGGCTAAATTCGTTGGAGCAATCAGCTTTCACCTGTTCTATTTTCCTGAGAACGTCCCCATGTCTCTTGCCAAAGTATTCAGCAACTTTTCTGGACGTTGTTACGACCTCTCCGTTTTTGGCTTGCACCATTTCGCGGAAGTCGAAGGCCGGAATAACTGACGGATTATTCATAGCGTGTACCTACTCTTTGAAATGAACCGTTGCCGCACAGGAAGTCAGCCCACCGAGGCTCGCCAGCACTAACTGACATCCTCAACGGCTCATTCCAAAGGGTCTGGTTCGGTGGTTATTGTGCGCTGCGGTGCGCGGTGAAATACCGATACAAAAACGCCCCGCATCGCGAGGCATTTTCATGAAAGTCACTTGTCAAATTTCTATGTGATGGAAATTATTTCAGGCATTGCGTCCTGATGTACTCCTGAAGCGTTCTCAGTGCTGTTTGGTCACTGATGATTCCGTCCCGGATACCGAGAACGTTTCGTCCAGCAACTGGAGAGAGTTTGACGGTGGCATCATTGCCCATGCCGGAGGCGCTGGAGGTTTCGGCTGAGGATGGCACAGGGCATTTTCCTTTGACGAGCACCCGACCACCATTATCAAGCTTGCGCCGAAGAGCATCATTCTCAGATTTCGCATCAGCTAATTCCTTTGTGTATTTTGCATCGAGGGCGGCAACGTCACGCTGGCGCTTCGTCATGTCGGTAATTGTCTCGTTCGCCAGCTTCAGGTTGTGAGTAGCAGTATCACGCTGGTACTTGTAAGTGATAGCGTTATTGCGGTAGTGATTTGCCAGCCGACCGGCAACAATTAGCGAGACGAGCAACAGGCCAACAAACATCGTTTTCCAGTTGAACATCATGACAGGAACAGAGCACGCTCCGCCTCACGCCGACGGGTAAGCCCGTTCAGTACTTTGCCACCAGCCTTATTCCAGCGCAGGAACTCATCAGCGGCGCCAGCGTAATCACCAGCGTTTAGCTTCCGCAGCAGAGTTGATGAGGATAATGTCCGGGCGCCGAGGTTGTACGCGAACGACACCAGCGCATCAAACTGGCCTTGCGTCAACTTGACCTTAA